>CAJQQJ010000269.1 GCA_905480445.1 uncultured Alphaproteobacteria bacterium
GAAGGCAAACGCTGTCCAGCTGAAAAGCGCGTTACTGCCATCAATGAAATTGTCAGAGTCCGCGCCGCCTGGGGCACCTAAAAGAGTCAGAGTTAGAGTGAAACTGGAAGGCCTCTTCGGGGGCCTTTTTCTTTGACATAAAAATGCCAAAGCCTTCATTCAAAAAGCCTGAATGAAGTATCCTACATTCCTGCTATCAGTTGTCTGTTTTTTGATGATCGCGGCCTGTTCGCAAACGCAAGCAGTCAGTGAAGCCCATAAACTGGCTCGCTCACCTCAAAACCCTATGGTTCAACAGCTGCTTTCCCTGATCAATGCTGAACGATCAAAGCGAGGGCTGACTATCTTACGTGAAAATCCCAAACTTGCTCAAGCTGCGCTGATCCACGCGGAGGAGCAAATGGCAGAGAACGCCTTGAGCCACAGCTCACAAAACGGAGATTCAGTTTCAGACCGTGTCGCAGCAACAGGCTACTCTTGGGGCTTTGTTGCTGAAAACCTAGCCGCCGGACGTGAGACGGCGCAGGAAACGTTGATTGATTGGATCAACAGCCCCGGTCACAACAAGAATTTGTTCACCAAACAAGCGAGCGAGTTTGGAGCAGCCTACCTCAGTCGTCCTAGACAAAGTCAGAACGATTTAGGACACTTTTGGGTCCTGGTGCTGGCTGCTCCGCTTCAGTAGTCTTAGACTAGACGTCGAGGTTCGATACCTCCAATGCATTTGCCTGAATGAATTCGCGTCTTGGTTCAACCACGTCGCCCATCAAAGTGCTGAAGACATTCTCGGCCTCTTCGGCGTGATTCACACGAACCTGCAAAAGAGATCTGACATTAGAATCAAGTGTTGTTTCCCACAACTGCTCAGGATTCATTTCGCCCAAGCCTTTATAACGATTGATCGCCTGGCCCTTGCGCCCCTGATCCATGATCGCGGAGGCTAGGGACAATGGCCCATAGATCGGAATAGATTTATCTTTGAGCTGTAGGGTTGCAATCTCGCCATACACTCTAGCCAACTCTTCTTCGACATTTTGAACACTGCGACCATCAACTGAGCCCAGCTGGCTTTGGTCGATGTCATAACGTTGCAAGACGCCGCGCAGAGTTCTTGTGAAGATAAAGGCATTGCCGCCAGCTTGGTTGGAAACTTCAGCGCGGCCCTGCCAGCCCTTCTCATATTCCTCGGCAATGCGGTCAAGGCGTTCAGCGGCATTGGTCGCCACACGGTTTGCAGCAACAGGATCAGCGAAAATGTTCGGGCGAAAAACACCGGCAATACCGGCTTGCTCAACAATCTCAGGGCGACCCTTCTTACGGGACAAAGTCTGGATTGCCGTTTTGATCTGTGCCGCTTGTGTGACTTGATCTCTCAAGTCAGCACCCGCAACTTGACTGCCATCAGCCAAAGTCAAAACGGCATCCTTGATGCCCTCTTGAATCAAGTGAGCATCAAGCGCTTTTTCATCCTTGAGATAGGTCTCTGAGTTACCTTTCTTGATGCGGAACAAAGGTGGCTGCGCGATGTAAAGATAGCCACGCTCAATCAGCTCAGGCATCTGTCGGAAGAAGAAGGTCAGCAGCAAGGTTCTGATGTGTGCGCCATCAACGTCCGCATCTGTCATGATGATGATCTTGTGATAGCGCAATTTCTCGATATCAAACTCTTCGCGGCCAATGCTTGTGCCAAGCGCTGCGATTAGCGTGCCGATTTCGGCACTGCCCAACATCTTGTCGAAACGAGCACGCTCAACGTTCAAGATCTTACCTCGCAAAGGCAAAATCGCCTGATACTTACGATCTCGACCTTGTTTCGCTGATCCACCGGCGGAATCGCCCTCCACTATGAAGAGTTCAGAAAGCGCTGGAGATCTTTCCTGACAATCAGCCAGTTTTCCAGGTAATGAAGAGATATCCAAAGCACCTTTGCGACGGGTCAGTTCGCGTGCTTTTCGGGCTGCCTCGCGGGCTGCAGCGGCTTCGATCACTTTAGAAACAAGCTTTCTCGCCTCTGCAGGATGTTCTTCCAACCACTGTCCCAGTTTGTCGCCAACAACGGATTCAACAATTGGCCTTACTTCTGAAGAAACCAGCTTGTCTTTTGTCTGCGAAGAAAATTTGGGATCAGGCACCTTCACAGAAAGAACACAGGTCATGCCCTCTCTCATGTCGTCGCCTGAGAGCGTGACTTTTTCCTTTTTCGCCATGCCGCTTTCGTTGGCATAGTTGTTCATTTGACGAGTCAAGGCGCCTCTGAAACCAGCCAAGTGCGTGCCACCATCCCTTTGCGGGATGTTATTCGTGAAGCACAGCATTGTCTCGTGATAGGAATCATTCCATTCCATCGCAATTTCAACAGTGATACCGTCTTTTTCGCCGTCGAAAAGAATTGGATCCGCAATCAAAGCATTCTTATTGCGATCAATGTAGCGAACAAACTCACCCAAACCACCTTCATAATGCAGGTCCAGTACTTGAGGTTCTGCGCCACGCAGATCTGACAATTGAATATGAACACCTGAGTTCAAAAATGCCAGTTCACGCAAGCGATGTTCCAACGTCGCGAACACGAATTCGGTATTTGTGAATGTTTCCTTAGAAGGCAAGAACGTTACTTCCGTTCCAGTTCGATCACCGGCATCACCAACAACCTTCAGAGGCTCAACAGCGTCTCCGTGTGCAAACGCCATGAGGTGCTCTTTGCCTTGACGCCAAACACGCAGCTCTAGCCTTTCAGACAAAGCGTTCACAACAGAAACACCCACACCGTGCAGGCCGCCGGATACTTTGTAGGAATTTTGGTCAAACTTACCGCCAGCATGTAGCTGTGTCATGATAACTTCAGCTGCAGACACACCTTCTTCGGTGTGAATGTCAACCGGTATGCCTCGACCGTTATCTCGTACCGTCACCGAGTTATCACCATTAATGATCACTTCAGCCAAATCACAATGACCTGCTAAAGCCTCATCAATTGCATTGTCGACAACTTCATAGACCATATGATGCAGGCCAGAACCGTCATCGGTATCACCAATATACATACCCGGGCGCTTACGAACGGCATCTAGGCCTCTCAGCACCTTAATCTGATCGGCACCGTATTCGGCGTTCTCTTGGTTTTCGTCACTCATTTTTTCATCAACCTTGATAGGGATGGAGTTGTTGGCATTGAACGTTAAATCTTTGCGCAGCGTTTGATTCAATCGCCGCGAATTGGCTTTCATCTGTTCCAGTCATCCATGCCTGGACATTCAAAGCCACAATTTCTTCAAAAAGGTCAGCTCTCTTCTTTTCGTCTAGATGGGCGACCACTTCATCAAGAAGTAATATGGGGGTTTGCTCACGGGTTTTCAGTACTAATCTTGCGTGGGCTAACACGATTGCAAGCAACAACGACTTCTGTTCACCTGTTGAACAATCCGACGCTGGCAAATTCTTACCCTTGTGCAGCGCCTCAAAATCTGTGCGATGTGTTCCAAGCGAACAACGGCCACTTTGTTGGTCAATCGGACGATTGAATCCCAGTTCCTTACAAAACCGATCCTCGATCTCCAAGGCCGGCATCAAACCAACCGCTTGTTCCAAAGTCCCTACTAAGGAGAGTTCACCTGTAGAAAAAGATCCGACACTCAGTTCGCAAGCAGAGTTCAGCTGATCGACCATGAATCGTCGGTTGGCTGCAATAATCACTGCATGGCGAGCCATCGATTCTTCGAGGCTAGACAACCAATGGGCATCAGCCTCAGACCCTCGGAAATTGGCTTCCTTCATGACCCTTTGGCGCTCACTCATCGATTGATTGTAAGCGGCCAGTTCGCTGCTATGCCCCGGGCAAAATGCAGAAACAAGTTGATCAAAAAATTGGCGACGCGCTGTCGTTCCATCTCTGAAAAGACCATCCATAGCAGGCGTCAGCCAAATGAGTGGCATAACTTCAGCAAAAGCCTTTTGCGACCTAACAACTTCGCCGTCGAGCTTTAACTGGCGTTTTTCATTGCCGTTGTCTTCAACGTACCCTGTACCTAGTTTCCTTTGGCCCCAAGCCGTCGACAAAT
>CAJQQJ010000270.1 GCA_905480445.1 uncultured Alphaproteobacteria bacterium
TGAAAGCTTGAAGTTTGTTACCATGTTCGATCATTATACTTGCTTCGGCGGTTCGATTGAAGTGATTGGCTAACAATCAGATTGTGAGAGTGAAGAAATGTTTCAATTTGTAAGATGAGGTAGGCAGTCGGCCATGGAACTAATTTTTCTTTCCTATAATCTGTCCCCAATTGTTCTCGAACTCGCCGTTCGTTAGCTTTCCGATCTTGGCAACCACGAGCGAAACCCAGAGAGGCCCCATTTGCGAATAGAAGGTGATAATTTGATGCTGTACCGGGTGCTCCAGATGCCGGAGTTGGAACAACGATTTCATTTTCTCTGGCGGCTTGATAGCCCGCATCGTGGTGCTGTCAGACGAATTCAAATTCGTTGTGAAAAGCAAAAACATCATTTTCAATCAGCCATCAGATTTCGCCAATCGAGTAGGGCTGATCACATTCGAACAACGGCGCTTGCAACACTGCAAATACGCCGCATAATGAAACCAATCAAATGAGCGGAACTCTCTCTTCGATTAAACCAACTTTGGTACCAAAAACTCTGATGACGGACAGCCGGGAGATAGGAAGAGGCATCGTCAGTTCGTCTTCATTCATTGTGTTTTATGGGTCTAATGTAGTGCAAAATGTAGTGCAAATTTGGCTGCTTTAGCATCGGTAAACGTACGGCGCTCTCAATTAACCTATTGATAATATTGTATAATCGTAATACTTTGGTCACAGAAAGTAACAAAAACTCGAAACCCTCCAGAGGCACCATTTTTCCTTTCATTGTATAATTGTTTGAGCTGACGCGGGTGATCTCGCCTGACGGCGGCTTGTTGCCTTAAATTTTGAAAATTGAAGCGGCAATCATGATACTTGACCTTCCTGTTGCATGAAGGCTTAGTTGGTCCTTGTTAACCAACTTTGGGAACAAAGATCATGAACATCGGCGAAGCTTCGAAGCAGTCTCTCCTTCCAACGAAAACTATTCGATACTACGAGGACATTGATCTTATCAAACCCGCGAGAACTCATAGTGGCTACCGCGACTATGATGAGAAAGATGTTCATCGGTTACGATTCTTGCAGAGATCCCGATCCCTTGGCTTTACGATTGAGGAATGCCGCCTTCTTCTCTCGCTTTACGACGATGGTAATCGCGCCAGTGCTGATGTTAAGGTCATTGCCGAAGCGAAGATTGCAGAGATAGATCGCAAGGTTACAGAACTTGAGTCTTTGAAATTGACTTTGGCTGCACTCGCAAAAAATTGCCACGGTGATGACAAGCCCGATTGTCCTATCATTGACGATCTGGCAGGGCTGAGGGATCACTAAAACGGAATCATCGGCCTTCTGAAAGAAAAGGCTTTACCTTCCAGTAGCTGGAAGATGTAAGTCTCCGTAATGAACGAAAATTCTCATGAAACAACAACACGTGATCCGGTTTGCGGCATGCTGGTTGATCCTGCTGCTGGCAAGCCAATTCTTGTACACGATGGTAAGAGCATTTACTTCTGCCATCAGGGTTGCGCTGATAAGTTCGAAGCTAATCCTGACAGTTATCTAACGGCGATAGACCCCGTATGCAGGATGGCTGTCAAACGATCGACAGCAGACTTTATGTCCAAGGCCGCAGGTGGACGACATTACTTTTGCTCACAACATTGCCAAACGAAATTTGATGCTGATCCTAAAGAGTTTTTAGGCGAACTGGCTGAGCCAGAAATGCTGCCTGAAGGAACGCAGTACATCTGTCCCATGGACCCAGGGATTGTTCAGGAGGTTCCAGGTGACTGTCCAATCTGTGGCATGGCGCTTGAGCCGATGGGCTTGCCTGATCTCAATGCTGGTCCCAATCCTGAACTGGTAGATTTCTCACGCCGTCTTTGGATAGGCCTATTGTTCACCATTCCCTTGTTTGTTCTTGCGATGGGGCCGATGGTCGGTCTCCCTATTTCCAGTTGGTTACCCGAACGAACAGCACCTTGGTTAGAGCTAGGATTGTCGATTCCTGTGGTTTTCTGGTCGGGTTGGCCGTTCCTGGTTCGTGGGGCGAAGTCGATTGTCAGTCGAAATTTCAACATGTTCACTCTCATTGCCTTGGGGGTGTTAGCGGCTTTCTTGTTCTCTTCAGTGGCGGTGGTATCACCTGGTTTGTTCCCAGAAGCCTTTCGTAAACCAGACGGATCGGTTGGCCTCTATTTTGAATCGGCTGCGGTTATCGTTGTCCTGGTGTTGCTGGGGCAAATCCTTGAATTGAGAGCCAGGGAGCGAACAAACGATGCAATCAAGGCTTTGATGGAGTTGGCCCCCGATACTGCACGCTTGATCGGGGAAGACGATCGCGAGACAGAAGTCTCAGTGGATGAGGTTAAAGTTGGCGACATCCTTCGGTTGCTGCCAGGAGAGCGCGTACCGGTTGACGCATTAGTTGTTTCGGGACGCTCAAGCCTGGACGAAGCAATGCTGACCGGCGAACCCATCCCAGTTGAGAAATCCTCAGGCGACAAGCTCGCGGCAGCCACGATCAACGGCACAGGTTCGTTGGTGATCAGAGCCACAGAAGTTGGTGCGAACACGACCTTATCAAAGATAGTGGAAATGGTGGCCTCTGCTCAGCGCAGCCGTGCACCCATTCAAAATCTTGTTGATAAGGTTGCGTCTTACTTTGTACCGATGGTCGTTTTCGTAGCTATCATCGCTTTTGCGGCCTGGACTATTTGGGGGCCAGATCCAGCTCTAAGTTATGCCTTTGCAGTGGCAGTCACTGTTCTCGTCATCGCTTGCCCTTGTGCCCTAGGTTTAGCAACACCCATGTCCATCATGACAGCGACCGGAAGGGGTGCCAAAGCTGGCGTGCTCATCAAAGATGCGGAAAGCTTGGAGCGTTTTGCAGCCGTTGACTGTCTGATTGTCGACAAGACGGGTACCTTAACCGAAGGCAAACCAAAGTTAGTAGATTTAGTCATTACACCAGGATTTGAAAAAGGCCAGGTTTTGCAGGCAGTTGCGAGCCTAGAGAACAACTCAGAGCACCCGCTAGCAAAAGCAGTTGTCGAGGCAGCTGAAAGTCAAAATTTGAAGCTCACTGAAGCCCAAAACTTCCAATCCATCACTGGGAAAGGTTTGAGCGGTGATATTGGCAGTCAAACAGTAGCGGTTGGCAATTTTGCCCTGATGCAAGAATTCGGATTGGATCCCGATACAGAAAGGCCACAAAACCTACAAAACGAAGGGCAGGGCGTTATCTATGTTTCGATAGCGGGAACTTATGCTGGATACCTGGTCGTGGCCGACCCTATCAAGGAGGCCAGTGCGGAAGCGGTTCAGGCTTTGCAATCTTTGGGCTTGAAAATCATAATGGCGACCGGTGATAACTTTCTAACGGCTCAAGCCGTAGCCAACAAATTGGGGATTTCTGAAGTTCATGCTGGTCTTATGCCTGCAGAAAAAGCGCAACTTGTTCAAGATCTCCAATCAAAAGGGTCGAAGGTTGCTATGACCGGCGATGGCATTAACGATGCCCCTGCGTTGGCACAAGCCGACGTCGGTATTGCTATGGGAACAGGAACTGATGTGGCTATCGAGGCAGCAGGTTTAACTTTGGTAGGTGGAGAGTTAACAGGCTTGGTGCGTGCGAGGAAACTAGCAACAGCAACTCTCACCAACATCCGGCAAAACCTGTTCTTCGCCTTTGCCTACAACGGGCTTGGATTGCCCATCGCCGCCGGGATCTTGTATCCTTTCTTCGGTATTCTCCTGTCACCGATGATTGCGGCCGCTGCTATGGCGGGCTCTTCATTGTCGGTCGTTAGCAATGCGCTCAGATTAAAGTCTACGAAGCTGTGACTTGCCATGAGGGGAAATTTTGATTTAGCTAAGTTCATGAAATTTTTGTTTAGAATGTTTTTTCAAATTTTTTTAGCGTTGTCACTAGTGGCTGCACCGACCCAAGCTGTACCAATGGAAACATCAAGTAAGTCTCATGAACATTCTCAAATGCTGCAGCACCACAATTATCATGAAGCGAGATCTACAGTTTCCACGAAGAATTTAGCCTGTTGTCATTCTATGGATAGTTCTCAAAGTTGCCACTATCAGTTAGCTGGCTTCATATTCGGATCTTTTCCTACCTTGCTCCAGCCAATGAAAGGGCGAACCGCATACTTTTCTAATCTAAAAGCCCCGAAGTCGAAGCGAATTAAGCCTCCCGATCGCCCTCCTATTTCTTGACCAGTTCCCGGCAATAAAAACAGGGTTCTGTCCCTACAATCAACACGACTTAAGGAATTGGAAAATGAACAAGAAATTAGTGGTTTTGTCTGCAGTAGCTTTGTCTGCATCTCTCGCTATTGCAGCTTTCGCACACTCAGGCGCTACTGGCGTTGTCAAAGAACGCATGGATGGGATGATGGCGATGGGTAAGGCGATGAAATCTATCGTGCTTATCGTAAAGGGTGCCAGGGAGTACGATGCCTCCGTGATCAAGAATGCTGCCAAAACAATCCAGAATCATTCCGGAGAAAACATGGTTAGCTTGTTCCCCAAAGACTCAAAGAAACAAAGCGCGTCTGTTGCAAAAGATGAAATTTGGGAAAACTGGGCAGAATTCAAGGTTCTTTCACAACACTTGCATATGTTGTCTGTAGGTTTGGAGGCGGCAGCTGGTAACGGTATTAGAGGTGAAGAAGCCGCTAATACGACTGAGGCGTCTGCATTAACCGCTGAAATGTTGGCTGCAATGCCTGTGGACCAAATTTTTCCGATGATCACTGGTTCTTGTTCATCCTGTCATTCGAAGTTTCGCGCAGAGAAATAAGTAGGTTCACTAAGCGAATCAGTTGATGATTAAGGACAAGAAAATGAAACCCACACGCAGAAACTTTCTAGCGGGTGCTGCGGCACTCCCATTTATGCCTAAGCTGGCTTTAGCAAATGAAACACCTCAATTGATCGCTGCGGATGCCAAGCATCAAATCGCACCGGACGCTTATCCTAAGACGGAAGTTTGGTGTTTCAATGATCAGGTGCCTGGTTCTTTGATAAGAGTTCGACAGGGGCAAAAGGTGGAGCGCCGCTTCATCAATCTCTTACCTCAGGCTTCCTCCGTTCATTGGCATGGCATCAGACTGCACAATGCAATGGACGGTGTTCCAGGCCTAACGCAAGATCTGGTCCAGCCTGGTGGCAGTTTTGATTATGATTTTGAAGCGACTGACGCTGGCACCTACTGGTACCATTCCCATAATCGATCTTTGGAACAAGTAAAGCGCGGGCTTTACGGCCCGCTTATTGTAGATGAACATGACAGGCCGGATGTTGACCATGATGAAGTCATTGTTTTGGACGATTGGCTGT
>CAJQQJ010000271.1 GCA_905480445.1 uncultured Alphaproteobacteria bacterium
CGATACGGTTAATGATACCGACCGTAGGTTTGGCTGTTCTGGTGACGAAACTGGAAATTGGCACGGTCCCGAACTGAGATTGAACCCGAATTTTGTCAAGCTGAGCAATATTTCGGTAGGATTTTGGTAACCGGACGACAATGTCGATTTCTTCGTCAGCGTCATCAGGACGATAAGTGGTAACCTTCATGCCATTGGTGATCATACGAACGTAAGCACCAACAAGGGCAACGTCGACACCAAATTTTGCTGCCTGAGATCGATCAACAGCAAGCTGCCACTCGATACCTGGGATCGGGCGGCCTTCTTCGACATCAACAAGGTCAGCAATCTGGCGAACACCGCTGGCGATTTGCAAAGCGGTGGATTCAACGAGCTCTGGGAATTTAGAACCAATCTGAACCTGCACATCTTTTCCTGTTGGCGGGCCTGACTCTTCTTTAGCGATCTCTATCTGGATGCCAGCGAGAACTGAAGTTCTTTCTCTAACTTCGTCTAGTATTTCGCCAGCCGGGCGCCGAGAAAACCAATCAGTGAACTCTAGTTGGATCGAACCAATCACGTCTTCAGCTTCGTTGTTTTGACGATTGCTGGATGCTTGGCTTAGCGCATAAACCGCATGGAACTCTTGTTTCTCCTCATGGAGCTCAAGAATTAAATCTTCGGCCTCTTTGATTAAGGCGTCCATTTCATAAATTGAAAGGTTACCACGCGCATGAATGAGAATTTTTGCTTGCTCGGGTTCAACGGATGGGAAGAATTCAACGCCATTGCCGTACTTACCGTAAGCAACCCATGATCCAATCAAAGCAGCAACAGCTGCAATCACAACCAGATAGGGCACACGAAGAATGCCACCAAGAACATAAGCATAAATCTTAGCAAAGCCTCTCACCTGAGATACTTCAGTGATTTCTTGTCGAACTTCGCCTTTGCCAGGGGCCGGTGAAAACCACAGGAAGACAACTGCCAACAAATAGCCAACCAGAGCACCTGCGAGAGCGCCGTAATACGACTCCAAAGCAAATCCTGTGGCTATTACCATTCCTAAAACCGCGCCACCAATAACCAACAGTACTTTCACAACCACGTTAATCAACGTTCCCAAAACTGGAATGAAAACCAGGGCCATCAACAAAGAGGCCGACAGAGTAACCAGCAAAGTGATCGGCAAGTATTTCATGAATTCGCCGACCACGCCTGGCCAGAAAGCCAGCGGAGCAAAAGCTGCGAGGGTTGTCGCTGTTGAAGCTATGATGGGCCAAGCCATTCTCTTGGCTGCCTCGCCATAAGCTTGACGAGCCGGCACACCTTCACTGAGGCGTCTATCGGCATATTCAACAACAACAATTGCGCCATCAACCAACATGCCCGAAGCTAGGATAAGTGAGAATAGAACAACAATGTTGACGGTAAAACCTGCGGAAAACAGGAACAAGAACCCCATCATGAAGGATCCCGGTATCGCCAATCCAACCAAGCTGCCAGATCGAACACCCAAAACGCCGACAACAACAATCAAAACCAAAATCACGGCTGCTAAGACGTTGTTCGTGAGATCAGACAACATCGATCTAACCTGCTGGGATTTATCTTGGCTGAAAGAGACAGTGACACCGTCAGGCCAAAATCTTCGCTCTTTTTGGACGACAGCCCTTACCTTATCGATTGTTGCAATGATGTTGGCGCCGCTGCGTTTAGAAACTTCAATCGTGAGCGCACTACGTCCATTCATTCTTGCGAAACCATGCGGATCCTTGAAACTTCGCGTTATGACAGCGACGTCACGGAAACGGACAGAAACATCGCCTAAAACCTTAATCGGCATGTTCAAGACATCTTCTACAGTCTCGAACAACCCTGGTACCTTGATGGCAAAACGCCCCGTGCCTGTATCAAGCGAGCCCGCCGCGACCAGTTGGTTTGCGTTGCCGACAATCCGTGCAACATCCAACATATCTAAGCCGTAGGATTCCAGCGTCACCGGGTCCACCAAGATCTCCACCAACTCTTCTCTGTCACCGCCAATGTTGGTCGAAAGTACAGTCGGGATGGATTCAATTTCGTCACTCAGTCTTTGTGAAAGCTTCAACAAGGTCCGCTCTGGCACATCGCCGGAAAGCGTCACTACGAAGATTGGGAATTCACTGAGGTTAATCTCGTGGATCGAAGGCTCATCCGTTTCAGGTGGCAAGTTCGTTTTTGCAAGGTCGACCGCTTCGCGAACGTCCTGCATGGCCAAATCGACATCAAAACCAGCGTCGAACTCTAAGGTAACGTTACCACCGCCTAGAAAGCCAGTTGATCGGAGCTCCTTTACGCCAGAAATAGATTCCAGCTCTTGCTCCATCGGGCGCAACAACAATCGCTCCGCATCTTCAGGCGAAATGCCCTGGTGCGACAGCGAAACGTAAATGATGGGAACATTGATGTCCGGCTCTGCTTCCTTCGGGATAGAAATGAAGGAATAGATCCCTGCAACGGCAATCAAAACCAAAATGGACAGAACCGTTCGGTTATAGCGGAGTGCAGCTTCGATAATGGCGTTCATTTGCCGCTTCCCCTAATTCTGTTTTTTCAGTTGGGCTTTGACTTCTTCTTCCGTGACCGCTTTAACAATTTGACCGTTCTGGACAAATTCTTGCCCCACAGTAATGAGCGTAATTTCATCAGGTAGGCCGCCAACCCACATTCCATCGGCTTCCGATTGCAACATCTCAATTTCAGAAAAGACGACTTCACTGTCATCGGATACGTATTTGACACCGATCACGCCTTGGTCATTGAGACTCAAAACAGACGAGGGAATAAAATGCGCTAGAATTGCTTCTTTAGGAACATTGATGACAGCTGTTAGTCCGTCTCCAATCTCACTATTCTTGTTAGGAACGAGCACCTCTATTTGAAAAGTACGGGTGTTGGTATCGGCAATCTTGGAAATGAAACTGATTTCGCCATCGAGATGGCGGCCATCAATCAAAGTGACGCCAACCTTTGCGCCAACAGAGATCGCAGCCATATCGCGTTCAGAAACTTGAGCCGTCACCAACATCGGGTCCAACTGAACCAAAGTCACGATTGGCTCGCCCTTTGTGACAAAGCTACCCAGTTCTACGAAAGTCTCGTTAACTACACCAGAAAAGGGGGCAAACAAGTCCAAGTCCTTCACGGAAAGCTCTGTTTGGGTAACGCCTGCTTCGGCTTGAGCAACAGCCGCCGCCAAACTATCCATCTTATTCTTGGACACAAAACCTTTGTCGACCAAAGCCTCATTGGATTTATAGTCTGCTTGTGCTTGTTGTAAGCTGGCTTTTGCTTGAGCAAGCAAGGCTGGTCTTTCATCATCAGAAAAGCGAACGAGTAGATCACCGGTGGAAACGGTGCTTCCTCGAACCACATTCATCGTTGCGATACTGCCCGCAAGCTCAGATTTCACTTGAACAGTTCTAAATGCCTTGGTTTGACCAGCGAGCTCTAACTTGCTGACGAACGATCGGCTGCTGATTTGAGTCACACGAACTGAAGAGGCAACGGTACCTTCGGTCAGTTTCGCTGGTGTTTTAATTTGCTCAGCTTGGGCTTTGGATTCCCCCCATTGACCGGATAAAATCCAAATGGAAACGGAAGCTGCGATGAGAAAAGCAATTAGGACCGAGCGAAACATAGTTCAAAGACACCTTGTTGAGACTTTGTCGTGGGAAGACAAATTCCAATCTATATGGACTTTGCTTCCAGCGGGCGAGCAATAGCTGTTCTGCGGCGTTTCGCTCTCAGGGAACTGGACTAACAAATTTCTGTCGATATGGACCCTAGATGACCCTTTTTCAAGGCCAGCATCGCAGTTTAGTGACTTCGTTTTGCTAATTAGAGACCTCAGCATAACTAGAGGATTCCCATAGGCTGGAATATTTGGTAACTTTTGTCATGCAGAAACCTTTCGTCAGCCAACCCGAACTTTTTGTGACCACCAGCGATCTTGATCATCCAGCACTTCATGCGCTTGA
>CAJQQJ010000272.1 GCA_905480445.1 uncultured Alphaproteobacteria bacterium
TGTTCAAGGCGTAGTTAGATCCTCCAACGTCGATGAAATTGTACTGACCCGCCACGACAAAGAAGCGGGCGAGCTGGCGGTTCACTTCCCCAGAGCTGGTTACAAAGTTTCTTCAATCTAATCAGAGCTAGTTAAGATCAGGAATTCCCAATGGCAGAAAACACGACATTTCTTCTCGTCCATGGCTCATGGCACGGCGCCTGGTGCTGGCAACCCGTCCAAGAAAAGTTGGTAGAATTGGGTTTCACAAGCCTTGCAATCGATTTGCCTGGTCACGGCCTCAATGCATCGCTCCCCTCTTCTTTTCTACAGAGACCTCTCGACCCTGCGGCTTTTGCTAGCGAAGCATCACCATTGGCCGAGGTTGGTATTGAAGTCTTTTCAGAAGCGGTCTTAGCAGGTGCCAGGAAGGCACGCGCCTCGGGTGCGGATAGAGTGATTGCGGTTGGCCATTCTATGGGCGGTGTTCCGCTAACATTTGCTGCAGCGAGACATCCGGAACTGTTCGACGGTGTTGTCTATCTTGCTGCCTTGGCGCCAACACCTGGAAAGCCAGCCGGAGCTTATCTGGAACTTGAAGACCAGCACAATAACTCAAAACTAGGATCTGCCATTATGGCTGACCCGGTTCAAATTGGCGCTCTTCGTATTGATCCTCGTTCTACAGACGCGCGTTATCTATCTGCTTACAAGGAAGCAATGTCAGCAGATACAACAGAAGACCGAGACGGTGCAATCATGCATCTGCTTACCCCTGATGCACCTGTTTCAATCTACGGAGAGATAGCAGAGTTTGAGCCAGGCTTTGCGTTGCTCAACCGCCATTACATTCTTTGCACAGAAGATCAAACCGTGATGCCTTCTACATCGAGGGCGATTGTTGATGACATGAATAGCGCCTGGCCAGGCAAGACAACCGAGCTAGTAGAATTAAAGGCGTCTCATTCAGCGCTGCTATCTCAACCAAAGAAATTGGCTGAGATTCTTGCTTCAATTGCCGGTTCCTAACTTAGCCGCAACAGCTATCGCCGTCTTGGATTGGCGGACAAGGAACAGTGCCGTAAGAACAATAGACACAGCAGTCGCCCTTGAGCGGTTGAAGGACAGCGGCACAGCCTTTACAGTCGTAAAACCACTGACAGGCATCAGTCGGCATGGTCTCGCTTTCGACGTGATGGCATTTTGGGCAAGTAAGAACCGAAGTTAACTCAGTCATTTGTGTTTCTTCTTCCAAAGGGCGTAAGCGGTTATTCCAAGAAAGATCACCAGCGCCGGTAGCAGAACATTGTCAAGGTAGCCGACCAATGCTGAGAGCCCAATTACACCGAAGAATAAGACTAGTAGCGGCGTAAAACAGCAGACCGCCATTATGACCGTGCCGATGACACCAGTTTTAAGCAGTTTGTTACTCATGTTTGAAATTTTTCCTATCTCCAAAGTGAACAGTGATATCGAGTAAGCTGGTTCTTTGTTGCACTATAACGACCACGACCTTCATTGACACAAGGGCCAATGCATCAAGACACGAACTTATGATCAAACTGTTAGAACAGAAACAGACAGGCTCAGTTGTTCTTCAGAGCTAGGAGGCAAACGAAATGTCTCATTTCACAGTTTTGATTTTTTCAACAGGCCATAGCCAATCATCACAACGGCGATAATGATGGCTGGTACGAGAACAAAATCGAGATAGCCAGCAATTGCGGAAAAACCTACAAAACCAAACAAAATTGCTAAGGGTGGAAGGAGACAGCAGATCACAGCAATCACTGCTCCGATAATGCCCGTTTTCACCAATTTATCACTCGAAAAGTTCATTCTATTTTTCCTATCAATTTTGCTTGATGTCGCACCAATTGCGACTGAACTCTGCTAACTTAGGATCTGTAGTGACTAGAGATACAAGGGAAATATGACTCATCAGCACAAAAGACCTTATTCGATTGGCGAGCTATCTCGCTTAACTGCAGTTTCAATCGAAACGATCCGCTACTATGAGCATAAGGGTATCCTGCCAGAGCCTGGTCGAACAACTGGCGGAAACCGGCAGTACGACCAAGAACACCTTGTACAATTGTCCTTTGTTAAGAACTGTCGCGATTTGGGGTTTCCGCTCAAGGAGATCAGTGAGCTTTCGACGCTAATGAACACTGATGACTTCTGTTGTAACCATTTACGCGAAGCAACCGTGGCCCACACCAGGAAGATTGAGGATAAGATAGCCTCTCTCCAATCAATGCTAAGCAAACTTGAAACTATGACAAAGACCTGTGCACAAAGCCAATCCACCTCTTGTTCTGTCATAGAAGAGCTTTTGATTCCAAGTCGGGGAAATCAGGCTAGCTAAATCTAAAAGATTGTTACAATATCTCATGGTACGCATTTTGTTGAATGAAGGGGTGTGCCATGCAGAGAAACTTCCAAACGGCTCTCAATGAAGCAGAGTTACACAGGGAGATCCCTTTCCCAAAAAATGAATTCGAGAACCGCTTACTGCGCATAAGAGAAGCGATGGTTGCTCGAGACATCGAACTGCTCTTTCTGACGTCGCCAGAGGCAATCTACTACGTTTCAGGCTTCCAAGGTGAATGGTATCAAGCACAAAGTGGGCGGGCTTTCACGCCCTCTTCCGGTGTTGCTGTTCACTTAAACAGCGACAAGACCATTCATTTCGAAACACCAAGTGAGGCCGTTTTGACTGGGATAGGTGCAGTGTCGGAAGATGTTCGTATTTTCCCTCTTGAAAGCCGCCGCGACGGGTTGCCATTTATTCTCAGTGAGTTGAAATCCGAAGGTTGGCTAAGCGGGAAAGTTGGCCTTGAACGTTACAGCAGTCGTCAAAATCCAACAATTGCTGAGGCCTACAAATCTGGTTTCGAAAACGAAGGCTGCGCCGTCGTTGATTGCAGCGATCTGATGGCCTCAGTCAAACACATTAAATCGCCTTTAGAGATGGCTGCAATGCGGAAAGCTGCTGCAATCACAGACATTGGTATGACGGCTGCTAAAGATGCCATTCAGCCAGGTGTCAGCGAGCTAGAAGTATTTGGCATTATGATTGCTGCAATGGCGAAGGCAGGTGGTGAAATATCGGGCCTCACACCACCAGTTACTTCAGGGTTTCGCTCCAACTGCTTGCACGCTCTCGCCAGCCGTAAAACGATTGCCAGAGGCGAACGTGTTGTCGTTGATCTGTCCGGTGTCTTCAAACGCTATCACGTCAATATGGCCCGAACATTTTGGGTGGGCGAGCCACCTGAAGACGTTGCAAAACTGCATGATACTTCAGTGAAAGCTTACGATCTCATCGCTGAGTTAATTCGACCTAATCTACCAGTCTTTGAACTATTGGACGCGGTGAAAGAGTACTATGCTGCCAATGATTTGTTAGAGGACTCCTATTGGTCGGGCGGTTATGAACTGGGCATCGCTTTTCCACCCGATTGGGTTGGTGCTTTCATCTATGATGCATCGATCTCTAAACCTGGCGACTGTTTCAAGCCCAACACTGTTGTTAACCACGAGTGCAATTTCTTTGGCCCTAGAGCGACGGGCATGTCGGCCACAATCGACACGCTCTTTTTCCACGAAAAATCAGCAGAGATTGCCACTACTTTCCCACGCACACTAGAAGGATTGTGTTTATGAGCGATCAAAATCAAGGACGCATGAAAATCATCTATCATGAAGCGATGACCGCTTACTGCCCACCCCCTGGGATGTTTGATGCTGCACCCTCTGACCTCCTGGACATACAAATGACGCAACCAGAACGTCCAGAGAAACTAGCCAACACAGCCTCGGTACTAAAACGCGGACCTGTCGGCAAACATCTCGACTGGGAAACTGCTAGATCTGCAACGGACGATGAAATCCTGACCTTTCATTCTCAGGCCTATTTCGACCGACTGAAAGAAGCGTCAAGAACAGGCGTTTATATGTCAGCTTCCACCTACATTTACCCGGATTCGATGAAGGCTGTTTTGCTGGCAGCTGGTGCCGCAGTGGATGCCGCCAAAGCTGTTGTGTCTGGTGAATACAAGATGGCCTATGCCTTGGTACGCCCACCCGCACACCACGCTCAACCAGAACAAGCTGATGGTTACTGTTTCGTCAACAACGTGGGACTTGCTGTCCACGAAGCCCTCAAATCTGGCATCAAGCGCATTGCGGTTGTCGATTGGGACGTCCACCACGGCAACGGCACACAAGATGGTTTCTACGATAGAGACGATGTGTTGACGATCTCCATGCATATGAACCACGGTGCCTGGGGGCCAACCCACCCTCAAACAGGTGAAGTTGATGAGACTGGCAGCGGATCTGGTGAAGGCTACAATCTCAACCTGCCCCTACCCATGGGCACGGGCAATCATGGTTACCTCACGGCTTTTGACCGCTGCGTCGCGCCAGCGTTGCGCAAGTTCCACCCTGACTTAATCGTTTCTGCGAACGGACAGGACGCCAACGCCTTTGACCCCAACGGGCGTCAATCGGTTTCTATGGCCGGGTTCTATCAATTGGGAAGACAGTTGCGTTCTTTGGCTGATGAGCTTTGTGAGGGAAAAATCGTTATCACGCAAGAAGGCGGTTACAACCCAACTTACGCCCCCTATTGTGCTCACTCGGTCGTCGAGGGTCTGCTCGGCTTGGAGCAAAAACTTGAAGACCCGATTGCCTTTTATCCTGATGATGTTGAAGGCGGCGAAGCAGCCGTAAATGCCTTGATCATGCGACACCCACTACTATGACGCTACTGATGGCAAGCTGATTTCAAGCATTTACATTTTTTTGCAATTTGCAAAATGCTATTCCAAATTTCGCAAATTGATCTAATCTTTGTTCAAAAGAAAAAAATAACGATCAATTTGCGGGGAAAACCATGTCTAGATCGGCCCACCAAACTTCAGAGCGCAATTTACTTAACGCAATCCCAGAACAAGGAACCGACGAAAATGAAGGCCCAGTCATCATTGACCCCTTTTGGGATCAAGATGGCGACGACACCAACTCAGGCTCATATCTGTCAATTTTGGAAGAACAAGCGCTTCTTCTCGCCGGCGAAGAAAGCCTACCGTTCTTTGCTTTAGATGAGAGCCCTTCGACACTGACGTTGGTGACCGATCAGATCATGTTAACTAACATGGCAACGGGCCAGAGTTTCGGTTTGGATTCAGGTTTGTTTGATGTTTCAATCGCCGTTAGCACGGACCAAGCCGCCACTTTAGTCTTTTCTTTGTCTCCCGAAGGTTATGTTGCCTTGGGATTGGCAGAGTTGGACGAAGGAGAGGAAGTGAATTTGTCTCTTACTCTACAGGTTGTTGATGAAGAAGGAGCGCTTTCCAACATTCATCAGATGCGGCTCAATGTTCAAGGCCAAGATGACGCCTGTACGGTTCCCCAAATTATTGCCCAATTGGTCGGCACCAATGCAGCCGACATTTTCACACAAACTAACTTTCCTATTATCAATGACGAGGCCAACACTATCGACGCCCTAGGTGGTAATGATTTTATCTCTTCGCTTGGCGGAGACGACATAGTCTTGGCTGGTTCTGGTAATGATATTGTCTATGCAGGAGCAGGCAACGACGCTGTTTATGGCCAAGATGGCAATGATAGACTCTATTTAGATGATTGGTCAGCCTTTCAAACTGGAACGCCCGGCAGCGGAGACGACTTTGCTTGTGGTGGCGCAGGCAACGACCAAATCTTCGGCATGGGTGGCAACGACGAAATTCACGGCGGTATCGGTGATGATTTACTATTCGGCCACGACGGTCACGATACGCTTATGGGTGGGTTCGGAAATGACTATATCTATGGCGGTACTGGTGACGACACGATAGACGGCGGTTTCGGCGACGATCTGATTGTGGCCGACGAGCAAGGTTTTCATGGTGGTGACGACACCATCATCGGCGGTTTTGGGGATGATGTCATTTACGCGGGCGGCGGGAATGACTTGGTCAATGGCGGTGAGGGTAACGATACGATTTACGCTGGCGACGGTGATGATTCTGTTCATGGAGGTGCTGGCCATGATGTGATTTATTTGGAGGACGGCGATGACACAGTTACGGGTTCTGCTGGTCACGATGTGATTTTCGGAGGCGGCGGGAATGATACGATCACCGCTGGCCCTGGTAACAACAAAGTTTACGGCGGCGAAGGCAACGATACCATCTATGCCGTCGACGGCGACGACCGAATTTATGGCAACAACGGTGACGACTATCTCAGCGCTTGGTCAGGTTCTAATCACATAGATGGCGGAAACGGAAATGATACTCTCAATGGTGGCAACGGAAATGACCGTTTTTACTTCAGCCAAGGGCAGGATGAAATTCTCAACTTTGGCGACGATCCCGACGGCCTCCTTGGCAACGACGTGATCGTCATGACTGGTTGGGCTTCTTCTTATTCCGATCTTCAATTCAGTCTCGATCAGTTCGGAGATATAGTGGTAGCCGCTAACAGTAACTCAGTTGCTTTACGCGACTTCAATTTCTCAACCTTGGATTCCTCTGATTTCATCTTTTAGGCAAGCAGAAAAATCGTAATGATAACGTCCCAATTCCTCGAGAAGAACGCCTATTTTTGCGGTCAACACAGTGTTTGATCCCACCAGTTTACTCACTATCGGCGCTACATTCTTGCTTGCGGGCCTGGTCAAAGGTGTCATCGGCATGGGTTTGCCAACTGTCAGTCTGGGACTGCTTACCGCCGTTGTTGGGCTACCACAAGCGATGGCCTTGCTGATCATTCCAGCATTTATGACTAATCTTTGGCAAGCTCTTGTCGGTGGACATCTAATTGATCTTCTCAAGCAACATTGGATTTTCTTTTTGATCGCAACCGCATCAGTTGGATTAGGCGTTTACTTCGGCAAAGCAATTGAGCTCTCAATCCTTTCAGCCTTACTTGGCATCATCCTCGTTATCTACTCTGTGACCAACTTGCTCGGGATTAGCTTTGTGCTTTCTGCGAGGCAAGGGCGATGGAGCGCACCGTTTTTTGGTGCCACAAATGGCATTTTGACTGGCCTGACTGGTTCCTTCGTTATGCCGGGGGTTCCTTATCTTCAGGCACTCGGTTTGGATCGTAACCAACTGGTTCAAGCCATGGGGTTTCTTTTCACCTGCTCTTCGTTGGGTTTGGCTATCGCTCTATGGGGCAACAATCGCATCACAAGCGACCTTGCTTTGTTATCACTAATAGGCTTGGCGCCAGCTATCATTGGGATGATCATCGGACAAAAGATCCGCCATCGTCTTTCCGAAGTCCAGTTTCGCAGGGTCTTTTTTTGGTCAATGCTGGTGATTGGACTTTACATTGCCAGGAAAGCCATTTGATCCGTAAGTTCTGACGAATAAAAGGCTAAGTCTTCTGCATAGAATCCTTAACGGCCCCGAAAGCTGCC
>CAJQQJ010000273.1 GCA_905480445.1 uncultured Alphaproteobacteria bacterium
ACAAAACTAACTCATTATCCGCGCCCAGCTCCGCACCCTACGGCTGCTCCACTGAACGCGGATAATGACGACTGTCCAACACCATCAAACTGGTACATTTTTACTCCGGCCAATGGTGGGTTTTTACTCCGGCGTTGACATCTTTTGGTTACTATTGGAGCCTTTAGAGGGGGAAACTAGCAAAGTTGACGATTGATTTGATTGAAATCGCTGTTAGCTAATTCGGTTGAATTGTTGGTGCGAAATTTGGCCAAATCCTTGGTTTAAGTCCATGTGTTTTGGGGGGTAGAGGTGATTAACCTATTGATTTAAAGCGCTAATTTTCCTAATATCGGTGCATTAAGGATAAATCTTCTTATCCTGTCACCAGCACCATTTGATCTGTTGCTGTATGAAGCTTTCGCTTTCTAAATCGCTGAAATCAAAGAAACAATACCTCAAACGTACTCGTTGTTGCCAATATGATATTGGTGCGATTGTTGGTACAAAATCAGGTGTGCAATTTACTGTGAAGCCATGACAACACGGTACAGAGTGTAATTGTCATGAGAGGGGTGTAACGCACTGTTGCGGCAAAAGATGCCTGATGAGCCTACAATTGAATCGAGCAGAATTTTTCTAAACAAACTGCTAAACATTTTTCGGGTCTTTCACTGGTAAAAAGGCCGATTGAAACGCTCTTAACACTTTGATATAATTACAAAATAGTCACCGTTCAATCAGCTATTGGAGAGACCCTAAGATGCTCATCACCCGGTCCAGTTTCAAATGCTGGAAAGGGTGTAATATTCATCGCGATTGACTACAAACCGATTTCAGCTCAGGATTTACATCCGGCTATTTCCTCAATACTCAATGAGTTATTCCTTACAACCAGCGATACGGGGTAAGCTTTCAAGTCATCCGATATTCTTTGACACTGCAATCTCTGTGACAAGTTGTGTCAATCGGGATTGATGCGCCAGAAAAAAGACAGACCTGTATTTATGATGTAGGTGAGTAGTTATCGCGATGGCTAATTAATCAAATTGCAGAGCCAGTTCAGCGACGATCTGTTCAAGGAAACGTGCTGAGGCTACTGGCAACGTTCGTCCCTTTAAATAGCCGGCAAACAGAAAACCTGTTGCAACGTCTCGAGGTTCAAGATCTATGGAGCGATGGCAATCTTCATGCTCAGTTCCTGAATGGTTGATAGGTAACTGAATAGAGATGTGTTGATCGTCGGATAGGCAGTGTTGAAAGGTCGCTGGGTTGTTTGAAGTAATTGAGGCTTTTAGATTGATGCCAGATTTTAGTGCTGCGGCAGAAACAAATCTTCGAACTGACGACTCTACTGGCGGAAGTATCAGGGGGTATTCTGCACATTCATATAGCCTGACTTTCGGCTGGCTCGCGAGTGGATGTGAATTTGAAACGCTGGCTTGCAAGGGCTGTTTCACTGCGTGAGCAACATGGAAATCAGCGAAAGATCGTGGTTCGAATAAAAAAGCGAGATCAACCGAATGATTCTTCAAAGCTAATTCTGCATCAGCTCTGGTGCTGGTCCTGATCTCGAACGTGACCATTGGGAACTTGGTCTGGTAATTTTCGATTTGTTCCGGCCAAAATGGCCCCTGAGCATCTTCAGACAATAAAAGTGAAACATTTCCTGATCGCATGCCAGATAGATCGGCTATTCTCGACTTCACACGTGCCATGTCCGAAACCTGAGAACGGATGTGTTGTAAGAAGATTTCCCCTGCCGTGCTGGGCCTGACGCCGCTTGGCAGGCGCTCAAACAACTGAACATCTAACTCTTGCTCAATTGATAACAACCGTCGGTTCAACGCTGAATGGGTAATAGCAAGAACGTCAGCTGCCTTTCGGATTGAACCGGCTTTGGCGATTTCCAGTAAGTAAAGATAAGGTAAGAGATGGCGCACATTTTGATACTTTTTATCTGGTGCAGTTTTTGCAACAGTATGGGGCGAAAATAGCTGTATTCAGCAACACGAGTCAAGACTATTTCTGTTCCCGGTAATCAAACAACAGCTTTGGGAGCATGAGAGCAGAATGAAATTTATCATAGCAATAATAAAACCGTTCAAGCTTGATGAAGTCAGAGAAGCGCTGACTTCATTGGGTGTCGAGGGTCTGACTGCCACAGACGTCAAGGGTTATGGGCGTCAAAAGGGTCAAGCTGAAATGTATCGCGGCGCTGAATACGAAACGTATTTCGTACCAAAAGTAAAGCTGGAGATAGCTGTAATCGATGAACTGGTAAGTCAGGTTGTTGAAGAAATTACGACCGTTGCCCGAAGCGGCAAGATCGGAGACGGCAAGGTCTTTGTGCTCGATCTCGACCAGGCGATCCGCATTCGGACGGGTGAAGCCGGTGGCGTTGCTCTTTAACCAGACTAGAAATTACAAGGATTGAAAATGCTAAAAGCAAATAAACCCATACTTCTGGGACTAGTAGGTGCTACCCTGGCTTTGGCCCCGTTGGCAGCAACTGCACAAGAAGTAACGCTGGAAAGTCTCAAGGCAGAGACTGCGTTTGTATTCAACACGATGCTCTTCCTCATGGGTGGTTTCTTGGTCATGTTTATGGCCGCAGGCTTCGCAATGCTGGAAGCGGGCTTAGTTCGCTCCAAGAATGTATCGATGCAGTGCCTCAAAAACATTGCGCTCTATTCTATTGCGGGGATCATGTTCTGGGCTCTTGGCTATAGTTTGATGTACGCCGATGTAAATGGCGGTTTCATTGGCAGTTGGATGCCATACTCCTGGCCTGAAGCAGGTACAGTAAATGACGGGTCTTATTCTGTTGGCTCTGATTGGTTCTTTCAAATGGTATTTTGCGCGGCAACTGCATCAATCGTGTCCGGAGCGGTCGCTGAGCGAATTAAGCTCTGGCCGTTCCTAATATTCGTTGCAGTACTGACCGGCGTGATTTACCCAATCTCGGGTTCCTGGAAATGGGGTGCTGGCTGGTTGGATAATTTGGGGTTCCTCGATTTCGCGGGCTCAACAATCGTCCACTCGGTTGGTGGCTGGGCTGCGTTGACAGGTGCTGTCATTCTGGGGGCTCGTAAAGGCAAATACGGGGATGGCGGAAGAATCAATCCTATGCCTGGGTCTTCGATTCCTCTTGCTACTCTTGGTACGTTTATTCTCTGGCTCGGCTGGTTCGGATTTAACGGCGGTTCACAACTCGCGTTCGGTGACAATGCAAATGCATCAGATGTTTCTCGTATTTTCGTAAACACCAATCTGGCCGCTGCAGGTGGCGTTATGGTCTCCATCTTCATCATGGCTTTGATGTACAAAAAAGTTGACGTCACAATGGCCTTGAATAGCGCTCTCGCAGGCTTGGTGGCTATCACTGCAGAACCGTTGATGCCAGGGCCTTTGGCTTCCATCCTTATAGGTGGAGTAGGTGGTGCGATTGTTGTCTTGGCTGTGCCTATGCTGGATAGATTCAAGATTGATGATGTCGTTGGCGCCATCCCTGTTCACTTGTTTGCAGGCATTTGGGGAACACTTGCCGTGGTTATTTCCAATCCCGAGGGTGATCTGATAATCCAACTGACTGGTGTTGCTGCTTATGGGCTCTTCGCTGCTGTCGCTAGCGCTACCCTGTGGTTGTTTTTGAAAGTTACTATTGGGATCAGAGTTTCTGACGAGAATGAATATGAGGGTTTGGATAAAGCTGAAATAGGCGTTGAAGCTTATCCAGAGTTCACACGTTAGGAAGCACATAACCTCCCCAACTGGCGCGAGTTTCAGGCTCGCGCCTTTTTTGTTTGCTTAGGTTAGCCTTTCTCCGTAGCCCTGATCGGCGGACACTTTGTAAAGAGAACGAACTGATTCCAGGAGAGAGCTATCGAGCGAATTCTCTTACAGAAATTGATTGATATAGTTCAGGTCCTTCAGACAATTTTGTTAGTGAGAACCTGTCTCAGGAATAGTTCCGTATTCACCAAATAACTGACTTCAAACAGTATTTATAAAATTTCTAGAAACCCAAATTCACATCATCGCTCCAGCTACTCCTTATTGGATGGACTAATTGATAGAGGGTGCAGCAGCGATGTAAAAAACACAACGGTATGTTGAGAATACAGCACTATTTCGCAGCAGAAGCCAAGCCTATAAGAGGGGCACAATTTCATTTGGGTAAAAGAAAATGCTGTCCTTTGTTTCAATTTTGTTTCCAGCCATTCCAATGTCAATGGTCGCTATGAACTTCCGATACTCGTCCTTGGCGGGTTTAATGAGAAGCCTGACCACGCAACTGAGTGATCAGTCGATCTCCCGTTTTGATCAGAAACTGTTGGCAGATGAACTCATAATTATGCGCGTTCGGATTCAGCTCGTGAAATTCGCGCTTTTCTTTCAAGGCCTGGCTTTTATTGCCAATTCAGTTGCCTTGTTGTTCCTTCATCAAGGCATGGAAGGCCATGCTTCGACAATGATTTCTATTTCAATCGCTGCATTGATTATTGGGATGTTTATCTTTTGCGGAGAAATCATTTTTTCTACCAAAGCTCTGTCTCTCCATGTCGCGTTTGCCGGCGGTAGAGATTAGCGAGTTGATTTTCATTAAGAGCCGACCCGGCATTTTCACTGAGGGTAGAGCCGCCATTCTCCTATGTATCAGTGTTTATGATGATGTCAGATTTTCTTTCTCCTTTCGTGCTTTTCTGGTCCCTTATGAGCTCGCTTTGGACCGGTAAATTTCGTTGCCGGTTTCAAGGATGTGACAACGGTGTGTCAGACGATCAAGCAACGCAGTTATCATTTTTGCATTCCTAAAAAAACGCAACCATTCTTAGAAGCTGAGGTTCGTTGTTATGATCATTGAGGTCGCTCATAGAGCTTGCTCAGGAGGTGGAATAATAAGGCACCACCAGATTGGTGAAATAGTAAATAGTCGAGCTCATCCAGAATGACTACGCCGTTTTTGGTACGCCTTTAAGCAATTCTACCAGCTTTTCACTACGCCTTTTCCTACTCCAGCGCATTGTTACAAAATGATGAAAAGCGCCTGGGTAGTTTTTGTTGCCTTGACATTGAGGTTCAAGATCACTGAGAACGAAATGAATTTGTAATATTTTTTTGCTTTAAGGACTGAATGGATGGACTCAAAGCAATACGCTCCAAAAATCAAACAATATCAGTTCTAGTTCTCTGCACTGGTAATTCTGCGAGATCTATATTAGCCGAAGCTCTTTTCGGCAGGCTGGGTGAGGGGTACGTGAAGGCCTTTTCAGCCGGATCAAACCCAACTGGTCCACCCAATCCTTTTGCGATTGAGAAACGAAGGCTTCGACACTCGAAAGTTAAGATCCAAAAGTTGGCTGGAGTTTGCGGGCGAATACGCTCTTGATATGGATTTCATTATCACGGTCTGTGACAGCGCCGCGTCAGAGACTTGCCCTATTTGGCCCGGTCATCCTGCAACAGTTCATTGGGGTTTGTCAGACCCGGCAGCTGTTGTCGGAGACGACAATGACAAAATGGAGGCCTTCAGGGAAACTTTCGAAAAGATTGAGAGAAAAGTTCACGCGTTTCTCGCTCTACCGTTGGATCGAGTTGGAGACATGGAACTGGTGACTAAAATCCGTGAAATTGGGGAACTTGAGTGATGGAATATGGGAAAACCAGATGCTTTGCGGCAGAATTTATTGGCACGGCACTTTTGCTGGCAACTGTCGTGGGATCCGGCATCATGGCCGAATCTCTCGCAAATGGGAACGTTGCAATAGCGCTCCTTGGAAATACGATCCCAACAGGTGCAATTTTGGTTGTGCTAATCACCATGCTTGGGCCGATTTCAGGAGCACATTTCAATCCTGCGATAACCTTTGTTTTCGCTCTTCGAAAAGAGATTGCCCCCGTGTCTGCCGTGATTTATGTGGTGGTGCAAGTCCTAGGCGGAATACTGGGTGTTTTGATGGCACATGCGATGTTTGCTCAAGACCTCCTCCAAGAGTCCTTGAAGTTACGAACGGGACCTGATCAATGGTTCGCAGAAGGTGTGGCAACCTTTGGGTTGGTTTTCACTATTCTTGCAACACTCAAAGCGAAAGAGTCAGCGGTTGCCATGGCTGTCGGCCTTTACATCACGGCAGCCTACTGGTTCACGGCGAGTACTTCTTTTGCCAACCCTGCCGTGACCATTGCTCGTTCCTTTAGTGATACCTTTGCGGGGATAGCCCCTTCTTCAGTACCGGCCTTTATTGCTGCGCAGCTTGTTGGTGCTTTAATTGCACTGGCAGTTTGTTCTTGGCTTCTGATTCGCAACTCAGATTGATTCGCGCCAGGTTTTCAACAAGCATGTGCGCTGTTTTCTGCCATGTGAAGTTCTGGGCTCTTGCGATGGCATCGGCAGAGGAGAGCCCGGATGCGCCGATTAGGGCTGCAGTTAAGTCCTGATCGAGACATCCTGACTTTCCATTTTCAACGACGTCTATTGGGCCAGTAATGGGGTAGGCAGCCACAGGCAGTCCGCAGGCCATCGCTTCCAACATAACCAGGCCAAAGGTGTCGGTCTTGCTGGGAAAGGCAAAAACATCAGCTGCATTCATTTCCCGGATCAAGTCTTCGCCAAAGAGATAGCCGGTGAAGCGGGCTTCAGGATATTTCGTCTCAAGGATGCACCTCTTCGGGCCATCACCGACGATCACCTTTCTCCCTGGTGCCTCGGAGGAGAGAAAATCTTCGATGCCTTTTTCTACAGCAAGGCGTCCGACATAAATCATGGTGGGGTTGCCGTTACGCTCGCGTGGAGATTCATCTAAGCCTCGAAAGACTTGATGGTCTACGCCTCTGGTCTAGGCAACAACGTTTTGAAAACCTTCCGCTCTCAGTTCTCGTGCCATAGAGGGAGAAGCCGCCATTACGGCAGAGCTGTCTCTATGGAAGAGCTTCAAAACTTTATAACTCAGAGCCTTGATACCTGGAAGCGGGATGCGTTTAGCCGAATAGTCCGCAAATTTGGTGTGAAATCCTGTGGTAAATGGAAGATGATTTTGCATACAGAATTTACGCACAGCCCATCCAATAGGACCTTCAGTGGCTATGTGTATGGCTTCTGGCCCAAAAGACTGGATAGAATTTGAAACTACCCTTTTTCCGGGGAAGGCGAGCTTTATCTCGGGATAAGATGGAAGCGGAAAAGTCCGGAAGTTTTCCCGGGTGAACATTAGAACTTCATGCCCCAATCTTTCAAGTTCTTGACAAACGGTTGAAAGCGTTCGAACAACGCCGTTAACTTGAGGAAACCAGGCGTCGGAAGCGATCAGAATACGCATCTCTAAAACTCATTGTCATGGAAGAAACGGACGGTCAGTCGATGAGTTCCATACGGCCATCTTTGTGCTCGACGAGGGCTGTACAGCTTTCGACCCAATCGCCGTCATTGCAGTAGTGCACACCGTCAATCATGCGCATCTCCGCAGTATGGATTTGGCCGCAAATCACACCATCTGCCTTTTCCGTTTTGGCCTCTCGCACGACGGCATCCTCAAAATGGCCAACAAAGGCCACCGCTGATTTCACTTGTCGTTTCAGGTACGCAGACAATGACCAATAAGGAAGGCCAAACATCCGTCTTAGGCGATTGAAATAGTAGTTGAGTGATAGCGCCCAGCCATAGGCCTTGTCGCCGAGCAGAGGCAACCATTTTGCGTAAAGAACCACACCATCAAATTCATCGCCGTGCAGCACGAGATATCTTTTGCCATCGTAGGTGACGTGCACGTCATTCTGCTTTATGCGAACATTGCCAAAACGTTGGTCGACAAAATCTCTGAATTGTTCGTCGTGATTGCCCGGTACATAGACGATTTCAGTGCCCCTCTTTGCTTTTTTGAGAAGTAGTTGAATCAAGTCATTGTGACTTTGGTCCCAGTACCAGGATCGCCTCAATGCCCAATTGTCTACGATATCGCCGACCAGATAAATCTTCTCACAACTCGAACTGCGCAAGAAATCGAGAAGCATGCCAACCTGGGCACGTTTTGTGCCCATATGGACATCGGAAATAAAAATGGTTCTATAGTTTTGCGGTACAACGGGCGCATTCATTGCGGAACCTCAGTTAAATTTGATGTGCTTTGGAAAATGGAAAGCGCGGTCATGACGGGGTACGGCACCCCGTTTCCAATCGGTTTCCAGTGCAAGTTCAAAAGTTTTCTCCCTCAAAAAAGCGTTTAGAGCTTCTCTTTCGAGAAAGGCGTCATAGGCATCTGGCGTGATTGGATCGCCAATAACGATCTCTAACGGGCTGTTCATTCTTCTCGTCGTTTCAAAGAAAAAGAGCGAAAGTCGCCAGGTATAGGAAAGGTGGCTGGTTAGCTGAAACATGCGAAAATTTTGACCTGTGAAGTAGACTGGGATGACCGTTGCGCCAGAATTGCGAATGAGTTTTGCAACAAAGGGATGCCAGGGGGTATCCAACGCCGGTCCGGCTAGTGGTTTTTCGCTTGCGCCGACACCGCCGGCGGGGAATACACCGATGGCACCGTCATCCATAAGCGAAGTTAAAGCAACGCGACGCGAATTGAGATTGATTCTGGCGGCTGCTTTGTCTTCGGAAAAATCGACGGGAAGTAAGAATTCTTCAGAGTTTGGTATCTGACAAAGCACTTTGTTTGCCATGATCTTAACATTCGGGCGGGCTTTGCGTGCCAGCCACGTCAAAACTAAGCCGTCCAGAACACCGTAAGGATGGTTTGCAACAAAGACCACCGGCCCTGATCTTGGGACAGCCGCCAACTTTTCACTGTTAAATCTTACATCGACGTTAAGAGCCTTTAGGGCTTCATCAAAAAAGTCCTGGGTCGAAAAAAATTGGCGACTTTCTGCTGATAGAGCTTTTTTAGCTTTCGCTGGCCTCCGAGTTGTTCGACCGTTCGGATAATACCTCTTTTGACGGCACTGTTTGACTGTGAAGCATAAGAAAAATCGGGAGAAGACTCTGGGACAGTTGAAATATGCATTTTGGCTAACCTCCATATTCTGAGGAGTCTATACAATGCCCGCCATTACATTTTTTGGACGATTAGATGACAGTTTGAAAACAGCCGTAATCCCTTTTTAGATTGGCCAAACTGCGATGTTTATTGGAGCTCTTACACCTGCACACAAAAAGGGCATAAAAAAAGGGCGAAGCCGCAGCTCCGCCCTTTAGATTTTGGTAATCTGATCCTCAGATTACACAAGCTTACTTAGACATTGGTGTCAAAGCATTAGCTTGTGCTGCCATTGCAGCGTGTGCATCTTCAGCCAAAGGAATAAGACCTTTGTCGACGAGGTAACCTTCCTGACCAGAAGCACCCTCAGATACGAACTCAGCTACATATTCAGCCACGCCAGGGATGACACCAACGTGGGCGTTCTTGACATAGAAGTACAGGCCGCGTGAAACCGGGTAGTCACCAGAAGCGATCAGTTCAAATTCCGGAGCTACGCCTCCGATGGTAGCAGCTTTGACCTTGTCAGCGTTCTGCTCAAGAAAAGAGTAACCGAAAACGCCAACAGCGTTAGAGTTAGCCACAAGCTTGTTCACGATAAGAACGTCGTTCTCACCGGCATCAACCCAGGCACCATCTTCACGAATTGTGTGACAGATACCTTTGTAGGCTTTTTTGTCCGTCTTTTTCATAGCTTTGATAAAGTCGAACTTCTTACAACCACCTTCGAGGGCGAGCTCAACGAATGCGTCACGAGTGCCAGATGTTGGAGGAGGCCCAAGAACCTCGATTTCCTGGTCTGGAAGGGAGGCATCGATCTCTGACCACTTTGTGTACGGGTTTGGAACCATGTTGCCGTCTGCGTCTGGAACGTCCTTGGCAAGAGCGAGGAAGATCTGCTTCCGGGTGAGAGCAAAATCAGCACCTTCTTCTGCAGAGTTAGCCATGACGATGCCATCGAAACCAACCTGAACTTCGGTAATCTCAGTGATACCGTTAGCAGCACACTTTTCTACTTCAGAAGATTTGATAGCGCGGGAAGCGTTTGTGATGTCTGGGTGTTCTTCACCAATGCCAGAACAGAAGAGCTTCATGCCGCCGCCTGAACCGGTTGATTCAACAACGGGTGTCTTGAAGCCTGATGACTGACCGAACCGCTCAGCAACGGCAGCTGAGAATGGAAATACTGTGGACGAACCGACGATCTGGATTTGATCACGAGCGACGGCGGATGTTGTAGCACCTGCAAAAGCAACAGCAGCTGCTGCAGCAAGTATAAGACTATGTTTCATGAGATAACTTCCCTGATGTTTCAAACAGATTTGAGTTGTGCTAAGGCACCAAAATCGGCGCTGAATATCTTTTACGATCTGATTGCTACAGCAAAATTACAGAAAGATTACGATTCAAAGACAGTGCTTGTATTATAAAATCGGGTGCATTTTTTATTTAATCTTTTCGATGATACTTGATGAGAACTCTGGTGACCAGGGCACCACAATCACGCGCCCCTCAGGCGAAAACACCGGACTATATCCAATATGAAGCTATGAGGCTAACATTCGGAAAGTTGGTACAAATTCTGGACAATTTTTGCACATCTATTTGGAGAATATTGCTAATTTATGCGATAACTTATTGAAAGAGACCTCAGTATAAGGCCTATTTTCCCGTCTGACATTACCGAATTAGCGATGGA
>CAJQQJ010000274.1 GCA_905480445.1 uncultured Alphaproteobacteria bacterium
TGGCGACGGTAGGCGTGATTGGCACTGTCGGTCACTTGCTAATGACTTGGTCGCTGCGCTTTGCGCCTTCGGCGACCTTGGCTCCGATGCAATATCTTGAAATACCAATTGGTGCCGTTGTTGGCTGGTTGTTCTTTAGGGAACTTCCCAACGGTTTGGCGGCTGTCGGTATTGCGATCACAATCGGTGCTGGTCTTTATGTTTTGCACAGGGAACGTTTGACAGCTATCGCTAAGCGTTAAAGCTTCAGCTTCGAGACGAAGCGCCAACCGGCGATGTTACCGACTAGAAGCAATGGCACGAAAGCTGCAAAGAGCCAAAAAGAGGCTGCTTTCATGTTTACTTCGGTCAATCCGTCACCCAATCCTATTGAGTTCGCGATAAGCCCGGACAAAGCGGCACCCAGCGCAAACCCCATCTGTTGTACAGAGGGCAGGGACGTTGAGGCTCGTTCTTTGTCTTCTCTCTTGGCCGAATGAATGACGTTTTTAATGATGAAGCCCCACATCATGCCCATGCCTGCGTTGCCGACGGCTGCTGCAACAACAATCAACCAGATCGGACCACTTGGCAAAACAAAAGCCATAGCCAGCGTGCCACCCGTAATTGCCAGACCGCCCAGACGCAACAACCATTTTTCTAGCCGTGGACCGGCGTTGGCAAAGACGAGGGCTGTTGACCCCCAGGCGGCAGATTCCGCAGCCACAATGTATCCTGCATACAAGGGGTTAAGGCCGTGCAACTCCATCAGGATCAAAGGCCCATAAACTAAGAACGACATAATTGAGAGGCAAAAGCAGAAGGTCATCAAGAGACCATTGCCAATTGGATGGTTGAGATCGGTGACTTCAACGGGAAACATCCGACTGCCGATGGATTTCTTATCGCGCATCAGGAAGAAGGCTAATGCAACGCAGCCGCCAATGACCAACAATGGTGAACGCCAAATGTGAAATTCCGCTCCAGCCATCGACACGGCGAAGATTGAAACCGCTAACCAAAACAATCTAACAAAAGGGATCTTTGTTGACTCATCGCTCGCGCCCTTGCCTTCGTCTTTGACTAAAATCAGGATGGCGACGATCAGAAAGAGGGCCTGTATCGCGAAGGATCCATAAGACCAGCGCCAGATTCCTGCGGTCGCAAAGGCACCGCCAATGGCCGGGCCGCTCAACGTCGCTGTTAACCACAGAAGCGAGGTAAGACCGATGATCTTGGGCAGCAAACGGTTAGGGAAAAAGCGGTCAGTTGCAACATAGACGAGAGCAACAAGACTCCCGCCACCCAGCCCTTGGACCGTACGTCCGATCAGCATAATCGGCATCGATGGAGCCAATGAACAAATGACAGAGCCGATGAAATAGACGAGTGTTGCCATCAGCATGGTCCGCTTGAGACCAAACCTCAAAACGACTAGCCCCATCGATGCGCCGGCCACGATGGACCCCATGAGGTAGAGGGCAAATGTCCAAGAAATGAGATGCAATCCACCGATTTCTAAGGCGGCTGTTGGCATTGTTGTGGCGGTCAGCATGGAGTTGCTCGCGTGCAGCCAAAGCGCGAAAAACAGCACTGCTATGAGAGACAGATTGCCGGAAACAAAAACGTCCCGCCAGCGTGCTGGTTGATCGGAGGTATCTTCCATGAATTGCCTTGTTTTGGACTACGTCGACACTGTCTCAGATGGGCAATCTTGGCAAGGGAATTATCCTTGGTTCGGTTTAAGATCCCGCTGCCACTTTGCCGACATTCACCTTTGTTAGTAACGTGGAATGTTCGTTCCAATTGCGCTAAAATCGATGTCAGCTCCCTGCACAAGCGGGCAGAAGATAAGAATGTTTTAGGTGAAGAACACTCCTATGGTGTTCGCCAAATCGTAACTTCGCTGGAACTTCTGGCATCGATCAACTAAGAAAGCTGCATGGCTTTAGAAATCTGGTTCACATTTTTTGTTGCGACTTCGGTCCTGCTGATCATCCCTGGTCCAACGATCATGATCGTTGTGTCTTACGCCCTTAGTGGTGGCAAAAGGACTGGCTTTGCAACGGTGCCTGGTGTGGCACTCGGCGATTTCACTGCTATGACGATTTCTCTTTTAGGGGCCGGGGCACTGCTCTCTGCTTCGGCGACCCTTTTCATGATCCTTAAGCTCTGCGGAGCGGCCTATCTCTTTTGGCTCGGCGTCCAACTTTGGCGATCAAAGCCAGATCCCTTGGTGCTCGAAAAAGCAAAAGGGGGACTTGATCACAAACAGATGTTCTGGAGCTCCTACGTGATCACGGCTCTCAATCCTAAAGGCCTTGTGTTCTTTATCGCTTTTGTACCGCAGTTCTTTGACACAGGTAGAGCGTTGGGACCTCAAATGGCGATCATGATCGCGACTTTCGTAGGGCTAGCTTCTATGAACGTAGCTGCTTGGGCTTTTTTCGTCGGTTCGATGCGGGAACGTTTTCGCTCGCCAAAGGTGCTAGGGCGCTTGACGAAAGGAGGCGGTGCTTTATTGATGGTTCTATCTGTGGTCACCCTTTTGACGCGAAGAGCAGCTTAAGCAAAGCTGCCGATCATCCTGTAAGAAAGTTAGTCATTGTTCTCCGAACTCGCCTCTATGGTTGGCTTATCGTCAAACCATCTTGCTCTCGCACTTGCAGTGGTTGTGATCGCCGGCATGGTGCGTGGTTTTGCGGGCTTTGGCCTCTCTGCGATCGTGATGGCCTCTCTTGTGCCAATCATCCCCCCTGTTGAGTTGATACCGACTTGTTTCATCCTGGAAGGCATCGCTGGGCTTTTCACCTTAAGAGGTGGGATGAAAGACGCTGATATGAAGGTTGTGTGGGGCTTCGTTATTGGCTCGTTCATAGGCACACCCATAGGTCTCTATGCAATTACGACCGTTGATGCAGACACCTCTCGCCTTATTGCCTTGTTGATCGTCTTAGGCCTCACGCTCGCGCAATTGGGGAAGTTTCGCCCAAGCTTTTTAGCAACAAATCCAGGGCTTTACGGCAGTGGTGTGGTTTCGGGTATAGCAGGCGGCTTGGCCTCCGTTGGTGGTATGGTCGTCGCGCTCTATGTTTTGGCAAGCGACAGAGAACCCAAGGTCATCCGGGCATCACTGGTGATGTTCCTGTTTATTGGCATGTTCACCTCGCTGGTCTTTTTGTTGCTGTACAACGTGATGACAGTGCAGGCGCTTTGGCGTGGTGCGATTTTCACACCGTTCGTGCTCGTTGGTGTCGGCTTAGGTACTTTGTTGTTCCGGCCTTCTTTGGTGCCGTTCTACAAGAGAACCTGCCTGCTACTGTTAGTCTTGCTCTGCTTAGTAGGTCTCAGCCGACTTCTTCTTTCCTAAAGCTCTAACCAAGGCCATCGTAGCTTCTATCAGGGCCATTACAGCGACTAAGACAAGCAGTGCCAACATAGAACTCTCAACCAACAGCCAGCCTGCAACCTTTGGGAAACCAAAGATGCCGATGAAATAAGTCAGCGCAAAGAACTGCAATGTTTGTGGAACTATATCTTTGTTGGCGTCGTTGGCGGCCATGGCTACCAGGATAGGGTAGGAGGCGCCGTAGCCAATGCCGAAGAGCACTGCGACCAAGATATAGAGTCCGGCGTTGCTGCCCATCACGATAAACAAGATAACGCTGGCCGCCATCACATATTGCAGCGCGGCTATGGTCAGATAGGGGGTATTACCGCCCTTGAACCGTACAAGAATGATGCGGCAAACGATCACCGTAATCGTGTAAATGAGGAAGAACCAAGAATAGTCGAGACCACGTGCATCGGCGAAAACGGTTTGAAAATTGCTCATCCCCGCAAAGACACTTGCGCCCAAAAACACCATAGTGACCGGTAGAACGGCTCTGGAGCGTAAGATCGAGGCGACAGCGGAAAGCGAGAGCCTTGATCTGGCTTCCGGTTGTTTATCGAGGACTTGCTGTTGGATAGGCTTCTTAAGAGCAAAGAAAATCACCCCTGAAATCGCACAGAGCAATGCAACGACATAGAAGCTATCCGCCGTTGTCAGCCCCTGTTTCTCCATTATTGACGCAAGCACTGGTGATAAACCAAAGCCAGCCATCACAAAGACTGAGAGCAGTGCGAAGTTGCCAACACGTTCTGACGCCTCAGTAATTCTGGTCAAAACAACAGGCCCCAGCGAATAGGTCAATCCCCATCCCGCACCCAGCAAGGCCGAGGCAAGCATGATTTGCCAACCCAAGGCTTGTGAATAGCCATAAAGAAAGAGACCGACAGCGATTGAAAGACAAGCCCAGCCCAAGGTCGCGAGCCTGCCAAATAGATCCGACAAGTGGCCCGCATAGTAAACCGCCAGCAAGGTTGAAACGGTTGTGATGAGCAGCATTGTGCCAACGTCTTTTTCGTTAGCACCGAAACCTGCAAAGAGCTTGGGCAACATGAACGTCAATCCGTAGGCTCCAGACTGCAAGAAGATGGCGAGGAAAAACAGCGAAAACACAAGGCGGCGCGGCATTGAGGGTCCAGTAAAAAAGGGGGCATTCACATGACGGTAGTCTGATTACCTCTCTAGAGAGATGACCAATTGCTGCGAACCCGTCAGTCCAATTGAATTTGCGCTAACTTCTATCCAGCCCTTTGACGGCCAATAAGACAGCTGCCCCAATCATTAGTAGGCCACAAGCTTTGTTGATGATGCCGGATGTCAACTGCTTGATGCGCTGGACGGCGCGAACAGCAAACCAGCCCCAAAGCAATAGAATTATGCCGTCGACCACCAAGTAAGTCCCGCCCAAAATCATGAGTTGCGGCAGGGTAGCTTGGCTGGGGTCAATGAACTGAGGGAAGAGTGAAGCGAAGAAGATGATCGCGTAGGGATTGGCGCTGGAAGTGACAAAGCCCTGTCGGAAAAGCGCGAATGAAGATCGTTTGGTTGCTTTGCCGGTTTGGGCGTCTTTCGATGATGACAAGAAGAGTTGGATGCCGATCCAAAGCAAGTAGAGAACACCGGCCCACTTGATCACCTGAAAAGCTGTCGCTGAGGTTGCGATGATCGCGGCCAGACCGAAAGCTGCCGCTGTCATTTGTAGGGCGTTGGCACTTAAGTCACCGAAGATCGTTAAGACGGAACGCTTCATGCCATGCTGAATAGAATTGGTCATGATCAGCAGCTGGCTGGTATCGGGCGGTGTCGCAAAAAAGGCAGCAATCAAAGCCAAGTAAAGTGTGTAGATTTCCCAGGTCATCGTTCCAAAACTCCTAAGCTACCAGCGCCTGGATTTGCTGAAATAATCGTCTGCTTCTGCGCCAAAAGCCTTGCTCAAGGCGGTCTCTTCTCGCTTTATGAAACGCTGGGTGATCAACAACGGAAAGACAAAGGCAATGATGAGTGAAGACAAAGCAGCGAACCAACAAGCGCTGCCCAGTACAATCAGGAACATGCCGGTATAGATTGGGTTTCGGTTGATGCGGTAAGGCCCTTCCACAATGAGAGAAGAGGGTTTCCCATAAGGATTGATTGCCGTTTTCTTGCGGCGAAACCAAAGTGCCGACCAAAGGATCATAACCACGCCTGCCACAGCGAGCAGGATGCTAATGGTCTTATAAGATGCAATTGGCAACGTGATTATCGGCAAGAATTTGCCGGCCACCAGAGAGGCTGCAACAAAAATAACCGTCCACACAGGCGGTAGATCTGGGAAGCCTGCGCCTCTGGCCATTAATTATTCTCCATTAAATATGTTGCGACTGCGCTCAAATCCTCAGGACTCAAATGTTCCAAGCTTTCGCTAACCACTTCCGCCATCGTTCCGCCCATAACGTCACCGTCAGGTTTGAGGCCATACTGAAACCCGAAGAGTAGATCGTCATGGGTCCAGTTATTTCTTTTCAGCGTTTCGAGATTGATGGCAGGGATAGACGAGCCGTTTGGACCACTGTTAGAGCCGCCCAATGCTTGGTCGGTTTGAAGAGCGCCAAGCAAGTTACGCGGTGTATGACAAGCGCCACAATGACCAGGTCCATTCACTATATAGTTGCCTCGGTTCCATTCCGTTGAGTTTTCGGCTGTAGCCTCAAGTTTCTCTGTTTTTAAGAACAATTTTTGCCAGGGCTTCATGGCCATGCGGATGGAAAAGGGGAAAGGAATTTCGTGTGGTTTATTTGCTGCGTTACTTGCGGGTGTTGCTTGCAAGGCGGCCCAGAGATCAACAAGATCCTGGTCGCTCATAGAGCGGTAAAATGAATAAGGAAAAACAGGGTAGTAGGCTGCTTTAGAAGGTGACAATCCTTCGCTCATTGCTTGCGCAAAGTCTACCAGAGTCCAGGCGCCAAGGCCTACATTTTTGTCGCTTGTAATATTGGGTGCGTAAAAGGAGCCAAATGGCGTTTTGATGGCTGCTCCAC
>CAJQQJ010000275.1 GCA_905480445.1 uncultured Alphaproteobacteria bacterium
CGGCGTCACGCCTGGTATTCATTTGCATCGGAAGTTGGTCATTGGGCTTTGATGGGATTTGGTCCTTGGGCAATAGAATTGAAGGCGAATTCTCAATACATAGGGCAAATCGCAATCACTCATCATGATCATTTCCCGGAACCTGAGTTAGGATGGGTTTTGTTTGATGGGAATGAAGGTCAAGGGCTGGCTTTTGAAGCAGCGGTTACTGCTAGAAACTGGGCTGTGGAAACCAAGGCAATTAGTTCGCTGGTAAGTTACATTGATCCAGAAAACAGCCGTTCAATAGCTTTGGCTGAACGGCTAGGAGCCTGGCCGGATGAGTTTGCTACAGCTGATGACGAAACAGATCTTGTATACCGCCATCGCCTAGAGTTAATCACACTCTGAAAGTGGCTAAATCAAGAGCCGATCCGAACCAGGCAATAGATAGCCGATTTTTCAGGATAAACTTCCTAAGAGAAACCCAATAGATCACCACGCGCCGAACGCAAATGCTGCGTCACGAGATCGGCAATCTGTTCAACGTCTCGGATTTTTAGGCAATCAAAGATAAACTGATGTTCTTTGTTGTAGTCCGCAATGCGTTCTGGGCTCAAAATCTTCCAACGCATGTCTTTCCAAAGCTTGTGCTCTCGGAACTGGCTAATCTCTTCGTAAACCTTGATCACCAAGGGATTCTTCGTTGCTTTAGCAATAGCCAGATGGAATTTTGTATCAGCTGAAGCGAATGTTTCTTGGTCACCGTTTGATTCTTTACAGGCGATCATGTGACGGTGAATTTCTTCTATGTCAGTTGGCGTCGCGTGCAAGATGGCCAACTTTGCTATTGCCGGCTCAAAGGCGATACGTGCTTCGATCAGCTCAAGCGGCGAGGTGTGTAAAGCGATGTCGATATGAGTCTTGTCTGGCTGATAGGAGATAAAAGAGCCACTGCCAACTTTCCTTGTTAGCAACCCCATCTCTTCAACTTGCTGAATGGCTTGGCGGACGGTTGTTCTGGAAACATTGTAGTGAGTCGAAAGTTGGCGTTCTGGCGGGAGTCGCTGCCCATCTAAGAAATCACCGTCATAGATCGCCTGACGCAGCTCTAGAGCAATGTCTGAGGCCGTTGTTGCTGTGAGAGTTGGAATCTTCAGCACTTTTTCTTCCGACATTCTTGGGTTCTTCCCCTCGTATAGATTAAATTGCCATGGATTGCAAAAATTGGTTTGAAATTGGTCTAGTCTTGGTGCAGAATTGGATCGTTATTGTCTGGAAGCTCGATTCAATGTCTTGATACACCACAATAATAGCGATCAAATGAGGTCTTATCCAGGCTTCAAACAAAATTAACCTAACCATTTGCAAGTCAGATGGAACAAGGAAAAACCAAGTTAGGGAGGCAGATTGTAATGACTGCATTGGAAGAACACATTAACGCCCCTGGGCGTGATGATCTTGTTAAACAGGTTCGTAAGAAAATTGACGAACTTGGCATTGAGTACGTTTACTACCAATTCATTTCTGTAACAGGCCGCGTTGTTGGTAAGGGTATTCCTGCCGACCATTGGGAGCGCACAGCAGGTAAGGGCTTCCAGCTCGTTTACGGTGCGACCGCGAACCTCTTTACAGATCGCCACGGCGAATACATTGGTTATGGTGCTGAGTCATCTGAGATGGTTGGTATTCCCGACCCAGATACTTTCGTTCAGTTGCCTTGGGACAAGCGCATCGCACGTGTTTTCTGTACTTGTTTCAGAAACCGTGACGAAGACGAAAACCCTGGTGGCCATCTTTCATCCGACAGCCGTGGTAACCTTCGCAACATCGCTGCTCAGTTTAAAGCTGACCACAACATGGAAATGCGTTGCGGTACAGAGCCTGAAATGATGTGGCTCACTAAGGATGAAGCTGGTAAGCCTACAGGCGGCTACTCTAAGCCTTTCTGTTACCACATTGATCAGTTTGAATCCCTTCGCGACGTATCAATGCGCGTTCACGAGTATGCTCGTGCGATGGGCCTCGACATGATCCAGGGTGACCATGAAGATGCACCTGGCCAGTTGGAATTGAACTTCGCATTTGATGATGTTCTCAGAAACGCTGACCGTCTCTCAACTTATCGTCAGATCTGTGCACAGGTTGGTCGTGAATTTGGCCTAATCGCCTGCTTCATGCCTAAGCCGTTTATGGGTGTGTCTGCTTCTGGTTGTCACCATAACGTGTCCCTTTGGACCGGTGGAGAAGACAAAGTTGCTAGAATGGGCCATGACTCTCTACCAGGTCTCGAAGGTTCGTTCTCTTATCGTGATGGCGGCGTGAACCACTTCATGCCTGACCCTTCCATTGACGCGAAGATGCCCGGACCAGTTGGCCTACACTCAATCGGCGGTGTCCTTGAGCACATGCCTGCTTTGACAGCTATCGGTTCATCAACGGTTAACTCATATAGGCGCCTTTGGGATACTGGTTTCTGGGCACCTGTTTACGCTGACTGGGGCTTCCAGAACCGTACTTGTGGTCTTCGTGTTTCTGCACCTGGTCGTTTTGAGTACCGTTCAGTTGACTCAGCTGTGAACCAGTACATCATGGGCGCTGCTCTGTTTAAAGCTTTCGATGCTGGCATCAAAGGCAAGATGGACCCAGGTCAACCTGAAAAGCGTAACATCTATGATGCAATGAAAGCCGGTAAAGACGTTACCAAGCTTCCATTGACACTGGGCGATGCTCTTGTTTGCTTGTCCGAAGATGAAGTCATTAAGTCGGCTTTGCCTGGTGACATGTACAAAGTGTTCGAACATTACAAGCGCGATGAGTGGGAAACATTCCTCGCGACTGTGACTGAATGGGATGTTGATACATACCTAGACTGCTTGCCTTAAGTCTTTGATTTAATTGAGCTAAACTAATTTAGGAGCCTGTTC
>CAJQQJ010000276.1 GCA_905480445.1 uncultured Alphaproteobacteria bacterium
TGTTGTTGCTGATATTGATGCACTTGGATTACTAGAAAAAATAGAAGATCATCTTCATTCAGTCCCTCATGGTGACCGAAGCGGAGTGCCTATCGAGCCTTATCTAACCGAGCAATGGTATGCTGATGCGAAGACGTTGGCTAAACCAGCAATCGAAGCCGTTGAGCAGGGCAAAACAGTCTTCGTACCAAAGTCGTGGGAGAATACCTATTACGATTGGATGAGAAACATCCAACCTTGGTGTATTTCTAGACAGCTTTGGTGGGGCCACCAAATTCCGGCCTGGTATGCAGATGACGGTACTATGTTTGTTGAAGCTAGCGAAGATGCTGCTCATGACGCAGCAACGAAGCATTTTGGCCACGCCGTTGAGCTGACACGTGACCCAGACGTATTGGATACTTGGTTTTCATCAGCCCTTTGGCCTTTCTCGACGTTGGGATGGCCAGATCAAACGCCTGAACTTGGCCGCTATTACCCGGGCGACGTTCTGGTGACTGGATTCGATATCATCTTCTTCTGGGTTGCCAGAATGATGATGATGGGGCTGGAGTTCATGGACGATGTACCCTTCAAAACGGTTTACATCCACGCTTTGGTTCGAGACGAGAATGGGCAGAAAATGTCCAAGTCCAAAGGTAACGTAATCGATCCATTAGAACTGATCGGACAGTACGGTTGTGATCCATTACGCTTTACATTGGCCGCGTTAGCGGTTCCGGGTAGAGACATTAAGTTGGCGACGTCTCGGGTTGAAGGTTACCGAAACTTCGTAACCAAGATTTGGAACGTTTCGCGCTATGCCGAGATGAACGAGGCCAAGCTCTATGACGTTTTCGACCCAAGTAAACTTAACAACAAAGTAAACCGATGGATTGTTGGACGTTTGGTGGAAACGGCGACTTCAATTGAACGGGCTATGGGGCACTTCAGGTTCAATGAGGCTGCTGGCTCGCTTTACCAATTTATATGGCATGAGTTCTGTGCTTGGTACATTGAGTTTTCAAAACCAATTCTTAGCAGTGATGACGAAGAGGCCATCCGGGAGACGCGTGCAACGATGGCATGGGGGTTAGAACAACTTCTGCATTTGGCCCATCCAATTATGCCCTTTGTTACCGAAGAAATTTGGGAGCAGTTTGCTGCTGAGGCAAACCTAAAGTCTGATACAAGGCTTATTTCTAATGCTTGGCCGGAGTTGTCTTCTGATTTGATTGATGATCAGGCGACAGAGGAAATGGACTGGGTCATTCGATTGATTACAGGAATCAGAACCGCTCGCTCTGAATTGACCGTTCCGCCCAAAGCCAAGCTACAGGCCACAATACAAGGGGCGTCGAAGGCAAGTCTAGAGAGACTCGCCCTTCATAAAGACCTTATCTTGAAGCTGGCTGGTTGTGAGACAATGGAAGTGTCTGCCGATGAGATTCCTCAAGGGGCAGCTCAAGTCGTTATTGATGAAGCTACGATCATTTTACCGCTCAAGGGCGTGATTGACGTTGCCGGAGAGAACGCGCGTCTCGCGAAAGAAATTACCAAGACAGAAGCCGAAATTGCTAAACTTGACAAAAGCTTAGGCAATGCAAACTTCCTTGAACGTGCACCTGAAGCGGTTGTATCGGGAATGAAGACAAAGAGAAGTGAGTTTGAACAAAGCTTGGCAACGCTTGAAAAAGCAGTCGCCAAGTTAGCTGATCTATAATTTTGAGTCGGAGCTACGTTCAGGAAATCAAAAAAGAACACATCAGGTCTCTGAGACGTAGCGGCTCTCTTGAGAGCAGAGTAGAATTCGGATGTACCCAGTCGCCTTGAGGCAATCCGGAAGAACTTTTATCGGATGGTGAAGTTCTTCCGATCAGGAAACTAGTTGATTGCTGCTGGTAACTTCAATGTCACAACAGGCTGTGCGTAGACAGGCTGAACAGTGGCGTAAGGTGTTGGCGCTGAACTGCTAACCACGGTAGGGCTATTCGGCCTTACTGCTTGATAGACAACACTTTGGCCAGCAATTGTTGATGGCGACGTTTGAGTTGGACGTGAATTGCTTCCCAAGATCACTGGATTGCTAGGGCTGGCTGCTTTTGTTGGATCAGCAATCACTGGGCCAGCCTGAGTTGGTGCATATGTCGGCTTTGACGCTAATCTATAGGCGGTTGTTGGGACCGTCGCATAGCGATATGGTGTTGAAACGGAAGGTTTCACCGCAGCGACTTTGCGCACAGGCTCACCATAAGTAAGCTGGTTCATTGAACGGTAGCCTGAAGGAAAACTGCAGGCTGAAACAAGGGAAGCGGAAAGTAGGGCAAAACCCATTGCTTTGTAATTCATCGTAAGCTCCAAATATCGTCGGCTTTTTGTCAAATAGTGGCAAGTAATGCCTATAAAATAATAGGGTAATTATCGCATATATGGAGTCGTGTTTCGAGTAAAAAATGACAAAAGACGATATTTCTTGTTCGAATTCAGTGGTTTTTATTAATTTCTTGCTCAAACCCCGAATCTGGCGAGCGACAGGAGCGAATCCGGACCCAAGTTTTTCAACTGATTAAATAGACTTTGGGGAGACACAGCCTATTTGGTTGAGTAGAAAGAATTTTAACAATCCTCTATCTAGCAGCAGAACCAAAATATGAATTATGTCTTTGAACCTTGTTCTCAACCAGCCGCAGATGTGGTGGGAAGTGACGCGAAGTTTCCTATTAGAAGAGTCTTCTGTGTGGGCCGTAATTATGCAGCACATACTAGGGAAATGGGCTTTGATCCTGAAAGAGAGGATCCATTCTTTTTCATCAAACCTGCTGATGCAATTATCCCAGCTAAGGAAATGCCATATCCTCCGCAGACAAAGGATCTGCATCATGAGATTGAACTCGTTGTCGCGATTGGCAAAGGTGGCGTGGACATAGACGAGGCGACGGCCCTTGATCATGTTTTTGGCTACGCGGTCGGGATCGATTTCACGCGTCGTGATCTGCAGGGTGCAGCCAAGAAGGCAGGACGTCCTTGGGATTGGGGAAAGGGGTTTGATAACTCTGGTCCAATGTCACCAATTGTACCTTTAGCGGAGGCCGGGCATCCTGACCCAAAACAAAAGATCTGGCTTTCGGTGAACGGTGAGATACGTCAGGACGCGACGCTGAACGAGCTCATCTGGAAAATCCCAGAAGTTATTTCAATCATTTCGCAATCTATGGCGCTGAAACCAGGCGACCTTATTTTCTCTGGCACTCCAGCTGGTGTTGCTGCAGTCGTGAAGGGCGATGTTCTCACTGGGGGTGTAGAAGGCGTTGCTGAGATCGAAATCAAGATTGTTTAGCAATTAGCCAGTTGTATTTAGTGACCTTAAAGAGAGGCAGTATTTCTTTGTAGGCTACTATTTGACCATCATCTTGGAGACCTGATTTACGTAATACATGTTGTGACGCAGTGTTTTCAGGATCTGTTACGGCCCAAATAACCTCAAGAGGGGTTTCCTCGAAACCAAATTCGATTAATCGGGTACAAGATTCGGTGGCGTAACCTTTGCCCCAGGCTGGCTTAGTAAGAATGTATCCAACCTCGATCTTTGCTTGTGGACTGATCGTGGTTAGATCTATATCGCTCCACTGTGCCTCGATTTCATTTTCAGGTGTGGGCAGTAAAACAGCGGTTCCTAATTTTTCTTGAGTTTCTCTGTCGATGAGAACCCAAATACCTAGGTTGCCACAAATGGATCGATCTAAACTTTTTGAAATTCTTTCTGCCAATTTGTCTTCGCTAAGAACTTCACCCGTAATATACTTTACGACATCAGGATCAGTCATCTGTTCACGAGAAAGTTCGTAATCGTCGGCCTGATAAGGACGCAAAATCATTCTGGGAGTTTCCAGGACTAATCGATTAGCTGTTGAATTCATCTTTGTTAACGACCTTACAAGCAGAGTGAATCAAGAGCCCTATTAACTGACACAACAAGAGTGGGAATCCAACAATGAAAAACCAGTTCGACATAGCGGTAATCAAGGGAGATGGCATAGGTCCAGAAATCACAACCCCATGTTTGGAGCTTTTAAAGCAAGTGTCTGATGGTTTTGAACTCAATTTCGTTGATGCGCCTGCTGGCGCCGCTACTTACCTAGAAGTCGGTTCTGCCCTGCCTGAGAGCTCTCTTGCGACGGCTAGAAAAGCAGACGCGATACTTCTGTCAGCGACTGGATTACCTTCAGTACGCTATCCTGACGGTACAGAAATTGTTCCGCAATTGGATTTACGTTTCGAATTGGACCTCTACGCGGGTGTCCGGCCTGTAATGGTTTTTCCTGGCATGCCAACGCCACTGAAACATGAACGTGCCTTAGATATCGACTTTGTTCTCATTCGAGAGTCAACAGAAGGCCTTTTTGCGTCGCACGGCAAAGGGATCGTCATGGGTGGCCAATGCGCAACGGAAACCCTGGTTCTAACACGTGAAGGCAGCCGACGTGTATCTGATTTTTCATTCAAGCTTGGTCAAACTAGAAAAACCCGTGGCATTGGTAATGGCGAGGTAACATCCGTCGACAAAGCTAACATTTTCAAGGCATTTGCCTTCTTTAGAGACGTCTTTGACGAAGTTGCTAAGGATTATCCTGAACTGACCAGTAACTACGCTTACGTGGATGCTATGGCGCTTAGAATGGTGAAAGATCCGTGGAACCTTGATGTCCTGGTCACGGAGAACATGTTTGGCGACATCTTATCAGATCTAGGTGCCGGATTGATGGGCGGGCTGGGCATGGCTCCTTCAGCAGACATTGGTGATAACCACGCCGTCTTTCAACCTTGCCACGGCTCAGCGCCTGATATTGCAGGGCAGGGGAAGGCCAACCCGACAGCCATGTTCCTATCTGCTGCAATGATGCTTGACTGGTTGGGTGAGAAACACGATTGCGCCGCGGCTGTTAAAGGTGGAGAGGCCATTACCAACGCAGTCAAAGCTGCCTATGCAACTGGCACTCTTGATCCGATAGAATTTGGTGGCAAAGACGGTACGCAACCAATTACTGATGCTGTCTTCAATGCCTTGAAGTAAGTAAAGAAGATACTCATGTCTCGGCTAGCTGAGCCAGCGCGCTTTCTCTGTAGAAAATGTAAAGCCCAGATCCAATGATGATCGCTATTCCCAGCCATGTAACGGCGGCTGGGAATTCATCAAATATGATGACGCCAAAAGTTGTACCAGTAACGATTTCTAAGTACTGAAAAGGTGCCAAAACGGAAGCTGGCGCACGTTTCATTGCATTGATGACAAGTATGTGGCCAAAACAGCCGATAAGACCAATGGTGACCATCAAAGAAAGTTCATAGAGGGTTGGCCATGTAAAAGTCATAACCTCAATCTCCATTGAGTGCCCGATATAAAGTGCCGCTCCGAGTATCAACGTCCCCCACAAACCTGAGAAAAACTGCATCGTTATAGGATGTTCTTCGTTTGCGATTATCTTTGTGAACAACAAGAAGGTAGCAAAACATAAGGCGGCCATAAGCGGGAACACGGAAGTCCAGCCAAAAATTTCCCAAGATGGTCTGATAACGATCAAAGCGCCAATAAATCCAATAATGATAGCTGTGATACGACGCCAGCCGATTGTCTCTTTAAGGAACACAGCAGAGAGGAAGGTTAGGATCATCGGCTCTACGAAGAAGATTGCATAGGTGTCGGCCAATGGCATGTATTTGAGCGCGCCAAAGAAAAACAGCGTTGCAGCGCCAATCATTGTTCCGCGAATGGCATGTATGTGCATGTTCTTCCAGCCACGGAAAACGCCGAACCACCAAACGAAAGGCGCGAGGATCAGCGACTGAATGACCATTCTTGCCCAGGCGATCTCTCCGCCAGAAACAGTAGGGCCGAGTAGCTTAGCGAAAATGTCGATAAGCGGCATGAATGTCATCGCGCCAAACATGATCATCATGCCGAATTCGACCTGACGTTCAGGCGATCTAATGCTGCTTCGAGTTTTCACAATCTATATCCCGCCAAAAAACTAACTTTTTGCCTTTAGACTAGTTTTCTTCTTACGGATAGACTGAAAGCTCATTTAGGTTCAGATCTGTCTCGAGTAAGTAATTTGATTGGATTGGCACAGTCGCGCCGGTTTTTGTTTCGATGGATCTCATGGTCGAAACGAGTTGGTTAGATGTTCAAGATTGACCAAGGGTGAAACTATCAGAGACTTAACTTGTAAAACAGGATTTCAAATACCATAAAGTCTTATGAAACAAGATTACTAAGAGAAAATTTGATGAACCCATTCTTGCAAGCCTGGACTTCTGAATTTGGACTACCGCCTTTTGGCGAGATAGAGGCTAAGCACTTTAGTGAGGCGCTTGCTCAAGGTTTTGAAGAGCATAACGAATCCGTTCAAGCCATTGTTGCATCACAGGAGCCAGTGACATTTAATTCAGTAATAGAAGCACTCGAGCAATCCGCCGAACTCATGGAGAAAGTCGCGAATTTATTCTTCAACCTGACTGGGGCCGATACGAACCCGGAACTTCAGGAATTGGAAAGAGATTTTGCGCCAAGGTTTGCCAAGCAATTTAACGAGACTTATTCAAACGTTGCTTTGTTTGCCAAGGTCTCAGCAGTCTATGAGGGTGATCAAAGTGATCTTAATTCAGAACAAAAGCGCGTCTTGAAACGCTACTACGATATGTTTGTCCGAGCCGGTGCGTCGCTTAATGAAGCAGACCGCGCGCGGATGTCCGAGATTTCGCAAATATTGGCAACAACCGGTACGCTTTTCGCGCAAAACGTTCTTGCAGAAGAGAATGCTTTTGAGTTGGTTCTGGAAAGCGAAGAAGACTTGGCTGGATTGCCGGACTTTGTCAGGTCGGCAGCGTCTCAAACAGCTGAAGCTCTCGGCCACAAAGATAAGTACGTGATTACACCGTCTCGTTCATCTATAGCACCCTTCCTCCAGTTCTCGGATCGCAGAGACTTACGCGAGGAGGCTTGGAGAGCTTGGAGCAAACGCGGCGAAAACGGCGATGAAAGAGATAATCAGGCTCTGGTGCTTGAAACCCTGAGACTTCGCCAAGAAAAAGCACGTTTGTTGGGTTTCGACAATTTCGCTGACTACAAAGTGAGCAATGAAATGGCCAAGAAACCATCGACGGTATTGGATCTTCTTAAATCTGTCTGGGCTCCCGCAAGAGAACGAGCGCTTAGTGAAGTCGAAAAGCTTCAAGCCATGATCCAGGAAGAAGGTGGTAATTTCGAGCTGATGCCTTGGGACTGGCATTACTATGCTGAAAAGGTCCGCAAAGCTGAATATGATCTCGATGAGACTGAGCTGAAGCCGTATTTTCAATTAGACAAGATGATTGACGCAGCCTTTGCGACAGCTAACCGTTTGTTTGGAATCACAGCACAGGAGTTGAAGGAGCCGGATCTCTATCACTTTGACGCGCGGGCTTGGGAAATATCTGATGCCAAGGGCGAACACGTCGGTATCTTCATTGGCGACTATTTTGCGCGTTCTTCCAAACGTAGCGGTGCCTGGATGTCTTCGTTCCGCGATCAGCAACGGTTAACAGGTGTTGTCTCACCCATTATTGTAAACGTCATGAATTTCAACAAGGCACCGGAAGGTGAGGCGGCTTTGCTGACCTTTGACGATGCTAGGACCTTGTTCCACGAATTTGGTCACGCGCTTCATGGTTTACTGTCCAACGTGACCTATCCGTTGGTGTCTGGAACCTCAGTTGCGCGAGACTTTGTCGAGTTACCTTCGCAGCTCTATGAACATTGGTTATCTGAGCCTGCG
>CAJQQJ010000277.1 GCA_905480445.1 uncultured Alphaproteobacteria bacterium
CTGACTTCATCCTCGCCCTCTGACAAAACAGAGAGCTTAACACTGGCGGACTTTTACTCCGGCCACAGCAGAAATATTCCGCCGCTTCAGTGGTGGATTATTGCACCGGCGTTCTCAGCTTTATCCCCATCGGAAAAATGCCATAGCAATTGCGAAACGCGAAGATCAGGACGACTGTTTATTTTGGGTTCCGCAAGCGGATCATTTGTTCGCTATCGTTCATTTGACCTTCAAAGGTTCTCTCGAAACAAATCCACTTTGGCCGCGAACAATTTTATCTAATTCACTGGCAGAATTTGTCTAACAAGAATTGGTTCCGGCGAACCGCGAATGGTTGTGCGGTTGAGCGAGAGCAATTACGGTGACAGTTACCGAATTAGAACCTATTTGACCAATTGCCTACGGCAAAGTCAAAAGAACCGTTAGTGAATTTAGACTTTCTCTTTACCGTGACTCCAACTTATCAATGATCTCACTGGAATCAAAATAATTCGGTAACTGTCACCGTAACCGTTTTTTCAGAAGGTACTACAATAAAATATGAATATTGAAATTCGATACGAACAACCATGCGATGAAGCATTTATCTTTAAGCTCACTGCTGATGCGTTTAAGCCAATCGAATACAGTGACGGTTCAGAGCCTTACATAGTAAACAAATTGAGAACTGATGGCGATCTTGCGCTTTCTCTTGTTGCTGTCAGAGAAAATGAAATTGTAGGGCATATTGCGTTTTCTGCGGTCACGATCGACGGTGCCGACAATAGGTGGTTTGGCTTGGGACCTGTTTCCGTCGCGATTGAACACCAAGGAAAAGGAATTGGTAGCAAACTAATTGCTGAAGGTCTTCGGCAACTGAAATCAGACGGTGCAAATGGCTGTGTTTTAGTCGGTGACCCTGCCTACTATAGTCGTATGGGTTTCCAAAGTGACGGTAAAGTTACTTACAGCGGTGTTCCCAATGAATATGTACAATGGCTATCACTAGGTGGAGCATCACCATCCGGAAAGATTAAGTATCAGCCTGCTTTCAGCGGTACTTAAATCAGGCGCATAATTGAGAAAAATCCTCACATGGATCAGGTTTACATTTGTGCATCCGCATTCCTTTCTGCCTTCGTTTCTCGCTATTGTTGGCTGGGAAGGTTGAGGCCTCCAAAAAAGAAATGTGCTTACATTAAAAATCAAACCTGTTCCTGTTACATCATTATTCCCAATTTTGGGACTAATTAAAAATCGGTGTTATCGAGCTAAGGACGATCAGTAGAGGGCTTTTTCAACAGTCCACTGTCACCATCCATGCTGCATACAGCATGTTACAAAATTTTAGAAAATATGTTGAAAACTATCTCAATTTGATTGTAGCTAAATACATGTGAAAAATTTGATGGATTGATTCGTAACATGACCGTTGCTGCCCTTGAGAAAAAAACTACTGTCGAAACGATCCAAACAGAAATTTTGAAACGCATTTGTTTTCTTGATTACCAGCCCGGCGATCAATTGAAAGAAACAGACTTAGCAACAGAATTTGGTGTTAGTCGCACCCCCATTCGCGATGCGATCAATCGAATTAGCCATCTGGGCCTGGTGGAAACACGTAATGGTGTGGGGTCAGTTGTTGTCGCTTTACCTGCCGAAAAAATTTGTCATGTTTATGATATGAGACTGGCGCTTGCGACTTCGATAGCCGCCTTGTCGCCGCAACCCATTACCGAAGCCGACAAGATAGCTGGTCAGGCATTACTTGAAGCGTCCAAGAACCTTGAGAGTAAGTTCGACAGGCGAGAATATGTCGAAATCAACCACCAGCTGAACAGCCTCATTGCTGGCCTGATCGGAAACAGTCTTTTGCAGTCCTTTTGGTGGCAAACCTACTATCAAGCTGCCAGTACCTGGTCCAGAGTCAGTGATTTATTGGAGAAGGAGGTTGCCTTTGCTTTGGTTAGAGAGCTGTCGGAAATCAACCTAGCGCTGGAAGAAAATGATGTCCCGGCCATTGGTTTCATTCAGCGTGTTTATATCGGGTACGGATACCAGAGAATTAAAAAACATTTGCTTGGACCGGGAATATCAACCGCTGTTCAAGGTAAGCGTGAAAAAAATCCCCGCTAAAATAATCATCAAAATAGCAAAACATTGAGGATAACAAAATGTCAAATGAACCTATATTCCCGAGAAATGAACTGGATCGCAGATTAGCAGGGGTCCGACAGAACTTAGTTAATGATGGCCTCGATGGTATAGTGATCACTGTTCCCGAAAATATTTACTACCTCACTGGCCTTGATCATTGGGGGTTCTTTGCCTGTCACCTGCTTGTTGTTCCTCGCGAGGGTGAAATGATTTTGATTTGCCGGGCAATGGAAAGGATCACTGTCGAGAACCAAGTAACAAACGCAAGGTTTTTTGGTCATGCTGATTACGAAGATCCAGCGGATTACGTTGTTAAGGCTTTGTCAGAATTGGGGCTAAAAGGCGGGCGTGTTGGCCTGGAGAAGAAGAGTCTCTTCTTGACGGCCCGGATCGCTGAAGCGATCCAAGAAAAAGCATCTGATACTCATTGGAGCGACGCTTCCGGGCTGGCCGATGGATTGCGTTTGGTTAAATCACCGCTTGAAATGGACTATACTCGCAAAGCTGCTGCAGCAGCCGATGCCGGTACTCTTGCATCTATTGAGGCGATCAGAGACGGTGCTAGTGACTATGAGGTCTCTGCGGAGTGTCACCGTGCCATGATCCTGGCAGGCAGTGAGTATCCTGGCTTTGGGCCTTTCATACGCCCAACAACCCGCCTCGGTGAAGAGCACACAACATGGCGGGGGGAGGTCTTTAAAGATGGCGATGCGATTTTCCTGGAGATTGGAGCGGCTTACCGAAAATACCAGGCCCCAATGGGGCGTTTGGTTTATGTAGGAAGTGCGCCTGATGGGGCCGAAAAGTCTGCGGATATGGCGATAAAAGGCATGAACGCAATCTGCGCTGCAATCAAACCTGGTGGCAAGGCGGGTGACGCTTACGCGGCCTGGCGTGAAGTGGCACGTGATCACGGCTTGATCGGTTATGAACGCCACCATTGCGGTTACTTGGTTTCTATCGGCTTCCCACCCAGCTGGACGGGAGGCAGTATGGTCACTTCTCTCGCGCCGAATTCAGAGCTGGAACTGAAGGTCGGTATGACTTTCCACACTCATTCCTGGTTTACGAACACAGACTGTGTCGATTATTTTATTTCAAATACGGCTATGTTGACCGAGAATGGGTGCGAAATCCTCACCTCTCAAACACCACAAACTCTGATCGTTAGATAGGCGGCTATAAAATGGAAGTAGGTGTTTTTCAATCCGCTGGTGGTGGCATGTCGCCGGAAACCCGCCTGGTCAGGCTAGAGGAAGTCTTGGCAAACGAAGGTCAGAATCTTAACCTTGTGGTTTGTCCGGAGCTTTTTGTTTCAGGCTATAATGTGGGGGAAGATCTTAACCGGCTGGCTCAGAAAGCCGATGGCTCTTATCATCAAGCAGTTGCCGAAATTGCCAGGAAGTCGGGCACAGCCATCATCTATGGGTACCCTGAAAAAGCAGACGAGCGGTTGTATAATTCGGCTGCGTGCATCTCTTCTGACGGAGCTTTGATTGCAAATCATAGAAAAAGAGCGAACTCGCCAGGCAGTTTCGAGGAAGATTACTTTACTCCAGGTAACCGGATGACCCTTTTCACCTATCAAGGGCTCAAAATTGCGATCCTGATTTGTTATGAAGTAGAGTTCCCAGAGACCGTTCGCGAGGCGGCAGGACATGGTGCAGAGCTGGTTGTTGTACCAACGGCGCTTGTGGACCAATGGGGGATCGTTGCAGAACGCATTGTACCAGCACGTGCGTTTGAAAACGGTGTTTGGATTGCCTATGCTAATCACGCGGGCTCAGAAAACGGGTTCACCTATTTGGGCGGTAGTAGAATCGTGGCACCAAACGGCCATGAAGCCGCCATCGCCAAAGATTGTGAGGCTCTTATCTCTGTTGAGGTTGAAGTCGAGAAGGTCAAAGCAGCCCAGGCCAGGTTACCTTACCTTCGGGATTTCAATAAGTTTTTGTCAAGCGATGATCGGGACTAAAGGATTGATCTCGTTGTTCAAAAATTCCTATCGTTCAAACCGGTCAACTCTGTGCAGAGAGTGAAACAAGAGTTACGTCTATGAAGATAAGAACGGTCAAAGCCTACATTGTCCCACCCGAGCTATCTGTGACCGACTGGGCTCCTGGAAATCCCTGGGTGCTCGTTAGACTGGAAACCGATGGCGGTATCGTGGGTTGGGGACAGGCTTATACCTTCCGCGACCGGGAGCAGGCCACTGCTTTGGCGGTTCACAAGTTGGAGCCCATACTTGATGGTTTGGATCCGTTTGACGTTAAAGGCTTCATGACGAAGGCATTGGACACTATTACTGGCCCGGATGGCGGCAGTGAGACAGCGGCTGCAGCGGCCGGTATCGAAATTGCGCTCTGGGATATTGTGGGCAAGGCTCAAAACGCACCGGTGCACCAGTTGTTGGGCGGGGCTTGCCACGACCGCGTTGGCGTTTATGCAAACTGTTGGAGCCACGTCTCACGATCACCGGAAGAACTGGCGACCTTCGCCTTCGAGCAGGTGAACCAGGGTTTTAAGGCTGTCAAAGTCTATCCCTTCCTCTATGACGTGACTGTTGACGAAGGCATCGCCTGCCTCGCCGCCGTTCGCGAAGCCGTGGGTCCTGACGTGTCTCTTTTTGTCGATATGTGGAGCAGTGTGCGCGAAGAAGACCTGCCGCAGATTATAGATGCTCTTCACGCCCAGGGGGTGACATGGTTTGAGGATCCTGCCGATGCTACCCAGGTTGACACACTCGCGCTTATTCGCCGCCAATCGAAACTACCAGTGATCTCTGGCGAAACTCTGTACCTAAAGCAGGATTTCCGTCGTCTTGTTGAACACAAAGCAGCCGATAGTCTGAACCCCGATGTCACCCTTTGCGGCATGCTGGGAATCAAGGAAATTGCGGCCATGGCAGGTACTTATTCCGTATCAGTTTCCGTTCACAACAACAACACCATGACCATCGGCCTAGCCGCCGCTTTGCACACTGCTGCCGTCATTCCCAATGTGAGACTGGTGGAATACTTCCCCCGTTTTGTGGCGGGCTCAAACGCCTTCTCAACCTTCCCGACAGAAATGGATGAAGAGGGTTGTATCCTTTTGCCCAATGACCCAGGAATTGGTGTTACGGTTGATGAGGCCGCCCTTGAAGCCTTCAATCAATAGATCTGGAAGATCGCTTAGGAAACAAGCTCTCATTAAGTTTGATTGGACAGCACTTTGTCTTCGAGCCCCTTTAGGTTTCCATCGATGATCTTGCTCATCATCATTTTCATAAGAGTTTGACTCATAAGCCATCCAATTGGGCCATATTTGACTCGATAATCAAAGGTCCATGTGACCTTGGATCGCCCGCTTGTTGGTATGATACGCACCCTCGAACTTGCCTTGTGCAGCGGCATAGCCGCCATATCGGATAGTTCAACGGTGAATCCATCGCCCGGTTTCCACTCAGTAACTTCTTCGACTACGGACGTGCCATTTGCAAAATGGTTCCGGCGCTTTGATCCTAACTTGTCTTCGCCAGTCGTTAGTGCATCAACGGACACTATTTGCGGTGCAAACTCATCAACATGCATAAAGCGGCCTAAAACCGCCCACACATTATCAGGCGTCGCGTCGATTTCGCGGCTGCGTTCAAAATGGATCATCGAATATTCCTCTATAGTGCTTAAGTTTCAGGCGTTTTCACTCGCTTCATTCCTTACATAAGGTTGCCCTGCTCTCACCGTTATGACAGTAGTGTGAGAGCAGGAGGCAAAAATGCGTCGCACCGAACGGCTTTTCCAGATAATTCAAATGCTGCGTTCCACCCGATCACCGATCACTGGGAAAGAGCTGGCGGATGAATTGGAAATTTCACTTAGTACCCTATACCGCGATATGGCGGAGCTTATCGCACAGCGGCTTCCTATCACTGGTGAAGCCGGTGTGGGATATGTACTTGATGGGGGATATGACATGCCACCATTGATGCTAACAGCCGACGAATTAGAGGCAGCTGCACTTGGTGCAGCTTGGGTGGAGGCAGAAGCCGACCCATCTCTGGCTCGCGCTGCGCGCGACTTGGTGGCAAAGCTCTCCGAAGCCATCCCCAAGGAGCTCCGACCAATCGTTTTAGATGCAAGTTCGAAGGCAATTAAAACGCGCGTCAAGGTTTCGGAACAATTTGACAGTGCTTTGCTGCGTCACGCAATTCGAGAACGCTACCGTCTACAACTCATTTACAAGGACCGCAGTGGGGGAATGACCGATCGAATTGTCTGGCCCTTACTGATCGCTTTTTTGGATCGCACGCGATACCTCGTTGGATGGTGCGAAACAAAACAAGACTACAGACACTTCAAGACTGAACGCATCAAAGAGCTCAAGGTGCTGGGAGAAAAATATCAGGGTCGAAGAGCGGCCTTGTTAAAGGGCTGGGAGGACGCGACGGCTAAACGACCGCAAACCTGACACTCTTTTTCTCGTAAATGTTGGGGGATTGAGTCGCCTGTTGCGTAGGGTTGAAATTGTGGGTTTTCATGAACGACAGTTTTAACTTGGACTGTGGCGTTCAGAGCTATTTTCTCTGGCTGGATTAATCTTTGCCTACGACGCTTACAATGAGTGGGGCCAAGTTTTCTTTTGCATCGCGATGACTTTTGCCTCTCATTTTCGACGGCTTCGTTACTTAAAAATTCTTCAATCGCTCCGTTGTCTCTGGATCCAAGAAGCCTGCTACCGTTGCTTCCGTTTCCAACTGTAGAGCGCGAGGCAGATCTGTTGCCATTGTTTGGTTTAGAACGCGTTTCATGGCTCTGATGGCCAGCGGTGGTTGTTCGGCAAGTTTGGTTGCGACCGCCAGCGCTTCTTTTTGCAGGCCTTCGTCACTGACGACACGCCAGGCGACGCCGAGCTTGCCTAGTTCCCTTGCTGTATAGCGCTCACCGAGCATCAGCATTTCGCGGGCTTTGTTGATGCCGACCATTGCAGGCAACAAGGAGGTAACAGCTCCCGTGACAAAGAGATTCAATGAAACCTCAGGAAAGAAAGCCTTGGCGCTTTCGCCCCAGATTGGGAAGTCACAGTTGATCGCCCATTCGAAACCACCACCGACGGCCCAGCCATTGATCGCGCCAACAACAGGCTTGCTGCCGAAAGTAATGGCATGGGTTGCGCGCTGGATGGCATCGACCAGGTCGCGGGCTTCCTGCTCAGTTTCTGGGTGAACATGCTCATGGCGATCATCACCAGCACAGAAGGCCCGGCCCTTGCCAGTAAAAACAATCGCCTTTGTTTCAGCGTCCGCATTGGCGTCGTTGAAGGCGGTTGCAACATCTAGGATGAGCTGTAAGTTCATCGCATTGAGCGAGTCAGGGCGGTTAAGGCGGATGGTCCTAACACCTGGTCGATTGCTCTCACTCTCAACAGTTTTATAGGTGAATTGGCTCATGTGTGGCTCCTGATTACGCGTTTGGTTTTGCCTTCACTCAATGGCAAGCTGCCATGAGTTAGCAGTGTGACTTTAGCAGAGGCACCGAGTTTTTCTTTCAAGGTTTTCTCTACTGTTTGTGCAAGCGCGCCGTTGGGCGCTTGTCCGCGTTGCAACTCGACGTGCAGCGGTAGGAAATCATAGGGCGGCTTACTGTCCAAAAGGATGCGGTAATCGCCTGAAAGCTCGGCGAAGTGATTAACGATCGCGGCAACCATAGTCGGGAACAGGTTGAGGCCACGGACGACAACCATGTCGTCACTACGGCCAATCACGCGGAACCTGGGTGTTTTGCGACCACAGCTGCAGGCCTCGGTTTCGTCCAGTGCTATAATGTCTCCGGTTCGAAAGCGCACCAACGGCTGGCAATCGCGCGCTAAATGAGTAAGCACGAGTTCACCTTGTTGACCAGCTTCAAAAGGCAGGGGAGTAGTCGTGTCTGGATCAATGAGCTCAGGGTAGAGCACGTCCATTGCCATAAAATGCAGACGGTGATCCTGAGTACACTGACCCGCAAAATTGCAGAAGACATCTGTCACACCATAGTTGGCGTTGCGCGGCTCCATTCCCCAGGTGTCTTTCAACCGGGTCCGCAGTTGACTATCGTCTAGACCAGCCTCACCACCGAAAAGACCTAGCTTGAGGCCTAGATCCTTGGGTCTGAGACCTGGGAACTTCTCCGCCAAGACCTTTTCGATTACGGCTGGGTAAGAGGGTGTACAGGAAATGGCGTCGATACCGATCTCCAAGATCGTCGAGATCAGCTGCTCCGTGTTACCAACACCAAAAGGCACGACCATAGCACCGGTCTTTTCCAAGGTCATATGATCGGTGAGGCCACCCATCCAGAGCTGGTAGTTAAGACAATGAACAACTTTATGATCAGGAGTCAGACCAGCCGCCGCCTGACAGCGACCTCCGATTACTTCGGTTATGTGAGCGTCCATAGCGGACAGTGCCAGGTTCATGGCCTGTCCGGTTGTGCCAGATGTGCGATGCAGCCGCGAAACAGCTCCTTGTTCCGCCGCTATATAGTTGCCAAAAGGTGGATGGTTTTCTTGGGAGAGCCTTAACTCTGCTTTTGAGGATAACGGTAGTTCAGGTAGATCTCGTAAGTCTCTGGGTGGAACTTGATTTCCCCACAGCTGCTGGAAGAAAGCCGAGTTGTTAAAGACATAGTCCCTTTGTTTCTCCCAGGTCATTTGTTGATGTGAGAAAAGCTCCCTTTGGGAACGTTGTTCAACGTCTTGTAAGATAGACATTATCTATAGGGTCTCATCACATTGGCCTTTCGACGTTTCCGCCAGTGATCGTAGGCTCTTAAATCATCGATATCTTCGCGCTCATCCAGCAAGGTGACACGCGCGCCGACACCAAGGTTATCAATAGTATCGTCAAGCGTATGTGTGCTGGACCAGCGCACTGGATGGAAAGGATCGATGATCTTCGGGGTTTTCTTCAGACCAACTAGCCAATAGCCACCATCTTCAGCCGGGCCAAAGACAGCATCGCTGTTTTCCAATTCATCGAAAGCCATTCGGATATCAGCGACTGAAATTTCAGGCAGATCTGTACCTATAAAGACCACGGGCCCTGGGGTAGCATGAAGATGAAGGCTCATCCGGTCACCAAGATCGCCACTTCCTTGTGGTACAATCTGCCAATTGCCGAGGGGGCGTTGATTCGCGATGGCTAAATCTGGGGTTAATGCCATGTAGGGCTGCCAGAACTCCGGTCGACCCAGTCTTTTTACCAGCCCCTGGAATGACCGCCGATAAAAGAGCCAGGTCTTGTAATTTCCGAGGCCCTTAGCCAAACGTCGTTTGCCAACACCAAACTGTGGTTGGCGCGCCATGAGGACGAGGGTTCTGTTGTGGTGAGGCATAGATCTCAGGCTTGAACAAAGGGTGGTTTTTTCTTAGGTAAAGGCTATGCCAGATTTCGCGCTAGAAAATCAAATCGAATTGCCTATTGGCCGCTTTGTCTGCGGTGTGGACGAAGCGGGGCGGGGGCCTTGGGCGGGTCCCGTTGTGGCCGCGGCGGTGATCTTTGAAGATCAAAAACTGCCAGAACTCTTAGTCAAACATTTGAACGATTCAAAAAAGCTCAATGAAAAGCGCCGCGAGGAGCTGTTTGACGTTATCCAAGAAAAGGCCATCTGGGCGATTGCTGAGGCCACTGTCGAAGAAATCGACAAGCTTAATATCCTGCAAGCCAACTTCCGAGCGATGCAACGTGCGATTATGGCGCTGGGTAATAAGGTTGGCCATGCTTTGATTGATGGCAACAAAGTTCCAAGACTCCTGCTGCCAGCGACGGCAATTGTAAAAGGGGATGGGAAATCATTCTCAATTGCTGCGGCATCTATCCTGGCCAAAGTAACAAGAGATCGCCAGATGAAAGAGCTCGATGAAATCTTCCCTGGATATGGCTGGGCGCAAAATAAAGGCTACGGAACGAAACAACATCAAGAAGCTTTGACGCGTCTTGGTATCAACGAACACCACCGTAAGTCTTTTGCTCCAATTCGCAATCTTGTCTGAATTGGGGCCATATTGCGACTCCACCACCATATGTAGTAGGTTTCGACTCCACAAAACACATGAGGAAAAATTTTTATCTCATTGATTTAAAAAGATTCTTGACGTTCTAAGGATTCTCGCTACAAGTGGAGTCGTTACAGAGGTTCAGTCAAATTTTGTGGCTGAATTTAGATTTTAATACAGTTTATTTTTTAAAGATTAAGTATTTATAAAAATGACATTTTATTTGCCTCGTGAAGGGGGCAAGGTCGTTCATGGTAACTCTATTGAAGTTATGAAGACCCTGCCTAGTGGTTCCGTCGATATGATTTTCGCGGACCCTCCATATAATCTCCAACTCAATGGAGATCTCCATCGTCCTAACAATACAAAAGTTGATGCGGTTGATAACGACTGGGACAAGTTCTCTTCGTTCGCTTCTTATGATTCATTTACGGAATCATGGCTTAGGGAAGCACACCGTGTATTGAAGGATGACGGCACGATA
>CAJQQJ010000278.1 GCA_905480445.1 uncultured Alphaproteobacteria bacterium
TTGCCCAAAAATACCTCGTGCATTGGCCGCAAAAACAGCTTCCAGTTCTTTTTCCCCAGAGACGGCTCTGGTTGCGGCACTTAGGCAGCGACGAAAATGTTCAACTGGATCGTTGTCTTTGTTAGCCGACATGATGACTTAGCCAATGCTGCTGATGGCTGATTGTGGCAAGTCTTCGCCCATCGCTCTCTGGTAATATTCAGCGATTGTTGAACGCTCAACTTCGTCACATTTGTTCAAGAAAGTAAGGCGGAAACCGAGGCCGAGATCATTCTCAAAGATCGTTGAGTTATCCGCCCAGTTAATAACTGTTCTTGGGCTCATGACCGTCGAGATATCACCGTTTATGAAGCCTTCACGTGTCAAACTGGCCAATGCGACCATAGATTCAACAATTTTGCGGCCTTCTTCAGTGTCATAGCCTGGGCATTTAGCCAAAACGATATCAACTTCTTGCGGGCGTGGAAGATAGTTCAGTGCAGAAACAATAGACCAGCGGTCCATCTGGGCTTGGTTAATCTGCTGAGTGCCGTGGTAAAGACCGGAGGTATCACCCAGACCAACTGTGTTCGACGTCGCGAAGAGGCGGAAAGAAGGGTGAGCCGTAATCACCTTGCTCTGATCGAGCAGGGTCAATTTACCGCCAACTTCCAAAACACGCTGAATAACGAACATCACGTCTGGACGACCGGCATCGTATTCATCAAAGACGAGGGCCGCTGGGCGCTGCAGAGCCCATGGTAACAAGCCTTCGCGGAACTCAGTAATCTGCTGGCCATCTTTCAACACGATAGCGTCTTTACCGACCAGATCGATCCGGCTGATATGGCTATCAAGGTTGATGCGGATACAAGGCCAGTTGATGCGGGCCGCGACCTGTTCAATGTGGGTTGATTTACCTGTACCGTGGTAACCCTGGATCATCACACGGCGATTATGGGCGAAGCCTGCAAGAATGGCGAGCGTGGTGTCAGGGTCAAAACGATAGGCTTCGTCAATCTCAGGCACATGTTCTGTGCGCTCTGAAAATGCAGGAACCATCAGGCCTGATTCAAATCCAAAAGTCTCAGAAACAGAAACTTTAGTATCAGGCAGATCTATACCGCCAAAGTTATCCTCGGCCACCATTGCCATAACTACTTAATCCTTGTTGGTGAATTTAGCCTGTTGAGAGAATCAACGCTGTTCATACTAGAGCTTGTAAACCTATGGGTACAGCCACTTTTTGCAGAATCCATGCAAAAGAAGTGCTATTGAATCCCTTTTTTGAGTGCGGCAAATGCTTCATTAATCTCTTTTAGCCGCTCTTCTGCATCTGGGTCATCTTGGTTCAAGTCTGGGTGATAACGCTTAACCATTTCCTTGTAGGCCTTCTTGACCTCTTCTGCGGTGCAAGGCGCCTCAAGATCCAAGAGATCCAGGCCGCGTTTTTGAACGCCAGTCAGGCTTTTGTAGAGGTGCTCTTTTCGGACACGAGCCACGTCTGCTTCATTACCCAAAATACCAAGTGGGTCGGCAATAGTATCTGCACCAAGACTTGCTTGTCCAACTTTGCCCGAACGTGTGTTCCAGGTTGGGCGTTGCCAAGTAGTGTCGGCTTTGCGGTGGCTTTCGATCTCGCCAGGGGTCATGCCTTCGTAAAAGTTCCATGACTTATTATATTCTTGGATGTGTTTTAGGCAGAACCAATAGTACTCGTTTAACTGCTGTTTGTTCTTAGGCGCACGGTGTTCACCTAATTCCTCGCAATCATCGGCATCACAAATTTTCTCTTTTGAGATGGGTTTGCCAAAAGGGGCGTTCAGTAGGTCATCTTTGAGTGAGCTGCGGCGCGCCAAAATATTTGTCCTTCGAGTGAGCAGGGCTTGGTTTTAGAAAGCAGGCATGATATCGAGTCGGGAGCAACTTGTGAAGAAAAGAAATGACTGTAGCCGCCACAATCGAAAAAAAGTTACGAGAAGCCTTTCAACCTGCGAAGCTTATTGTGAGAGATGACTCCCATTTGCATGCTGGCCATGTCGGTGCCAAACCAGAAGGCGAAACTCATTTCCATGTTGAGATCGAGGCTGATGTTTTTTCGGGTTTGAACCGAGTAGGACAGCAGCGTGCGGTCAACAAGGTGCTGGCCGAAGAGTTAGCTGGGCCAGTTCATGCGTTGCAGTTGAAAGTCTCAGCAGCTTAACTTTCGTCTCCGGAATAAAACTCTGGCCAATCCCTTTTCACGACTTCGCTGTCACTTGCGTAGGCGTGGCAAGTATTGAGCAGCATTGGCCGAGAACGTTTGCTCTCAGGCTCCTGTTCTCTTTTCTCTTTGGCTTTACGGTTAAGAGTCGGCCACATGGTCTGGTAAGCAACTGTTCCCATGTTGCGCAGCATATCTGTTAAGTGGGTACAGCCATGAACGCCGGATACGGCCTTGCGCACCTGATGATTCCAACCGGCCACAAGCCGACTGCCAATGATTGCTTTGTACTGGTCGTTGATGGCCGGGCAAATGGCATGAGGCCCCTTTACGGTTTTTGCCTCAATATCTGTGATCTGCATTTCATCACTGATCGTCATTCGGATCCACATATCGTGGATAGGCTCACCGGCAGCAACATGACCCCGAAAGGTGGAATCGAAGCTGTAGGCCTTTGTGTCTGTCATATGGCCTTCGATGTCGAATTGGCCGTCTTCCCGTTCATAACCCGCAAAGGAATAGGTGCGCGTATGGTTAAGTTTTCTCTTAGCTGGTTTTGAGAGAGACATAAGAAGTTCCTGAGTTAGCCTTGAAGGCATTACTTTTTCGGGGGTTTGATTTTCAATGATGTAATCTGATTTCGTTGACGCTCAAGGATTTCAAATCGAAAACCATGAAAATCGAAGATCTGACCGACATTTGGGATATGCCGAGCTTCATAAAGAACCAGGCCTGCGATAGTCGCGGCTTCTTCATCAGGCAGTTCCCAATCAAATTGCCTATTGATGTCGCGAATAGTGACAATGCCTTCTGCGATGACGGAGCCGTCTTTCTGGGGTGCGACGCCTGTTGTCATCGTGTCATGCTCGTCATCAATCTCGCCGACGATTTCCTCGAGGATGTCTTCCAAGGTGACGATGCCTTGCACCGTTCCGTACTCGTCGATCACAACTGCGAAGTGTTCTTTACGGGTTTGAAAGGCTTCCAATTGATCCAAAAGAGACGTGGTTTCCGGGACAAACCAAGTCGGTGCCGCGATTTTTCTCAAGTTGAGTTTGCTAAGGTCGCCACTGAGTTCTTGAATGGCACGCAGGAGCCCTTTCGCATGGACCACACCAATGATGTTGTCTGGGTCTCCATCGTAGACCGGGAGACGTGTGTAGGAACTGTTCAGCACCGTCGTAACAATGTCAGCGGGTTCTTGCTCTATATCAATCATGTCCACTGTACTGCGATGTGTCATGATCTCTTCGAGGGATATTTCATCAAGATCTAAAATCGAGTGAAGCATGTGCTTAGCTTCGCGGTGCTCTTCCTGACTATTGGCTGCATGCAGTTCGATGGCGCCACGCAGCTCTTCCTCAGCAGCATCTTCACTGTCGGAGGTCTCTGAAAGGCGAAGTAACTTGGTCAACCAGTGAACGACGACTTTAACGATGACTGTGAATGGTAAAAGCGTCATCACTACTATCTTCATTACGGGCGCTACCGTAAGTGCAAATCGTTCTGCGTGAAGAAGCGCATAAGTCTTCGGCAAGACTTCGGAAAAAATAACGATCAGCAAGGTCATGACAAGGGTGGCAATCAGGATACCTGCGTCACCAAAGATTTTAAGTAAGAGTGAAGTCGCGAGAGCTGAGGCCAAAATGTTGACCAAATTGTTTCCCAGTAGAATGGTACTCAGTAAGCCTTCCCTATCTTTCCAAAGAAAGTTGATAATGTGAGCTCTGCGGCTTCCACGCCTTTCTAGCGTGTGAATGCGTGGTTTGGATGCCGCGGTTAACGCAGTTTCTGAACCAGAAAAGAAAGCTGAAACAACCAAAAGCGCAACTATCGCAACAAGCGTGATAATTTCGTCCCAATAAGCTGTGAGAAACTCGGTCATATTCTCAATCATGATTGAAGCGTTTCCGCGAGCAAGTTGGATACCAGCTCTTTGTCGACATCTTTCGTTAAGAAGGCTTTGCCAATTTCAGAAAGCATAATGAAAGTTGACTGACCGCTTTTGACTTTTTTGTCTCTTGTCATGTGTTCCAGCAAGGCTTCCTCTGAAACGTGAGAACCATCAAAATTTTGAAAGTCACAGTTCAAACCTAGACTTTTGAAATGCTGTTCAATTCTGGTAGCTTCTTGGCGCTCTAACCAGCCTTGTTGAACGGAGGTTTCTGCGGCCAGTCTGGTTCCAATTGCAACAGCTTCGCCATGCAACAAACGACCATCATAGCCCATCTCTGCTTCATAGGCATGCCCGAACGTATGACCTAGATTGAGCAGGCCACGAATGCCGCCTTCTCGTTCATCGGCGGATACAACCTCAGCCTTGACTTGGCAGGATCGGATAATCGCTGTTTGAAGCAGGTCCAAGTCGCCTTCCAGCATCTCAGCGGCTTTTTGTTCAAGCCACTCAAAGAAGGCATAATCGCGTATCAGGCCATACTTGACCACTTCGGCATACCCGGCCAGTAGCTCTCGTTTTGGCAAGGTTTCCAGCACGGATAGATCAATCAAGACGGCTTTGGGCTGATAGAAAGCGCCGACCAGGTTTTTGCCTTGGGCGGTGTTGATGCCAGTTTTCCCACCAACAGAGCTATCGACCTGCGCCAATAGCGATGTCGGGATTTGAACGAAATTGACACCGCGGAGAACGGAGGCCGCAACATAACCGGCAAGATCACCAACCACACCGCCACCGAAGGCGATAACTGTGTCAGAACGTTCAATGCGAGCAGAGAGTAGCTCTTCGCAAAGTCGCGTGAACTGAGGCCAACTTTTGGAAGCTTCTCCTGCTGGCACAGTTAACCAAGTCTGTTGAAATGCTGCCTTGTCTAAAACCTGGCGCAGCTTTTCGCCGTGCAAAGCGTAGACGTTTTCGTCGGCTATAATGAAAAGCTTATTTGATGTCACCAGAGGTTTCAGCAGTTCACCGACCTTGGAAATTAGGTCAGGCTCAGCAACAATCGGATAGGAGCGATCACCCAGTTCAACTGTGATTTCGCTATCTGTTGATATCATTTTAGTTCCGCTGCAATCGCTCGTAGAAGTTTGGTTAAGGTTCGCTCATGTGGTCCGTCGACACTTTCAACAGTCACGTCGGCTTTGCCATAGAACGGATGGCGTTTCTGGATGAGATCAGCCAAAATTTCCCTAGGATCCCCTTGTTTCAAAAGCGGACGGTTGCTTCGTTTGGCTGTTCTCTTCACCAACAAATTTAGGTCTGCTTTGATCCAAACAGAAAGCGCTTGTTCTGTGATGGCCTTGCGTGTCTCTGGGTCGATAAAGGCGCCGCCGCCGGTTGCCAAAACCATTGGTTCCTCGCCGATGAGGCGTTGGATTACGCGCCGTTCGCCGTCGCGGAAAAAGGCTTCACCGTGTTTTTCAAATATTTCTGGAATCGTTGCACCAGCAGCTTCTTCGATGGCAGTATCGGCATCAACAAAGGGCATCGCCAACCGACTGGCCAAGCGTCGGCCCAGTGAGGATTTTCCACAGCCCATCAACCCGACTAAGACGATTGTCTTGTCCAGTTTCTTCTCAATCAGAGCGATGTCCGATTTCTTACTCACTTAGTGTCGAGGCCTTAATCATTGCACGGGCGTAAAAAGCCCTAGATAAGCGCTTTAACGCCATTTTCCAATGGCCTACAAGCTAGCAACGCGTTTTTTCAATTGCGGACTCGCTTGCTAAACCGGTAAAATTCGCTATTGCGTGATTTCTTCGCCCAAAGTTTCTTTATTTGAGAAGGTGTGAGTTTTGCCCCGACGTCGTAAACAGTCTTCAGGCATTTGGATTTTCATCGCCATTATCTTTCTTTTGGTCGGTGCCTTTGCGGGAGCAATCGTCTATTCCTGGGATATGCCGCCACCATTGCGCAAAATTGAGAAGATTTTGCCACCCGTTGCATTCGATGGTGTTAACGTCGCCCAACCTACGGACTAGGTTGCGGTGCTAGAGCTCTTTCTCGAGATGTTAGTCGCAGAACGTGGTGCCGCGAAAAACACCATAGAAGCCTATACTCGCGATCTTAGTTCTGTCTCTGATTTCTTATCGCATAAAAAACTTGGTTCCTTAGAGGCCTCCAAAACCGAGCATCTTCGAGCTTACTTCAGCGATCAAAAAAAGGAAGGCGTGTCTGAGAGGACAGTGGCCAGAAGGTTGTCGAGCCTGCGCCAGTTTTACCGGTTCCTCCTTGATGAAGGCGCGCGCGAAGATAATCCCGTAGATCGCATTGAAAGCCCCAAACAAGGCCGGTCTCTGCCGAAGGTGCTTTCAGAAGAAGAAGTTAGCGGGTTGCTGACCTTCGTTCGCACCCAAGCAGAGGATAAGGGCAGCCCAGAAGCAGCACGGCTCTTTTTGCTAGTAGAGTTGCTCTATGCCACAGGACTACGGGTCAGTGAACTCGTCGGGCTGCCGCTTGCTGCTGTTTCAAGAGATCCTCAGTTGATTCTGGTCAAGGGCAAGGGGAACAAGGAAAGACTGGTTCCCGTCGGGTCGGCTGCGCGCAAAGCTCTCTCACTCTATCTACCGTTAAGACCTCGGTTCTTGAAGGCGGGCATCGAATCACCTTGGTTGTTTCCCTCTAATGGCCTTGAAGGTCGTTTGACACGACAACGTTTTGGGCAACTGTTGAAAGAAGCCGCTGTTCACGCTGATATACCAGCAAAGAAGATTTCTCCTCACGTCTTGCGTCACGCCTTCGCCAGTCATTTGCTGGCAAACGGGGCTGACCTTAGAATTGTGCAGAAAATGCTAGGTCATGCAGATATCTCGACGACTCAGATCTACACGCACGTTCTGGATTCGCGGTTGCAAAAACTAGTCCAAGACCATCATCCTTTAGCAACTAAGTCGAAATCCGGTTGATCTTTGTCGACGCAAAAGTTAGAGCAAGTCCATAAGTTTTGATTCAATCTATTTGAATTTTGATCCCGCTATACCTAACTTAGTCCTTATGAACTAAGAGTAAGATTTTTGGATTATGAGCAGTTTGCACATTTTAGATTTTGAACGCCCGGTTGTTGAGCTTGAAAGCAAGATTCATGAACTAAGGCGATTGTCAGATAGTGAAGACTTCAACATCGCGGATGAAGTGACAAAGCTGCAAGGCAAAATCGATAAGCAGCTCAAGTCGGCTTATTCTAATCTTACGGCCTGGCAAAAGACCCAGGTTGCACGGCATCCTGACCGCCCGCACAGCCAAGATTTCATCGACGGGTTGATCGAAGGTTTTATGCCCTTAGCTGGTGACCGAGCCTATGCTGAAGATCATGCTTTGGTTGGTGGTATTGGCCGTTTTAGAGGTCAATCATTGATTGTCATGGGCCAAGAAAAAGGCCGTGATATGGCCAGCCGTATGAAGCATAATTTTGGTATGACCAGGCCTGAGGGCTATAGAAAAGCCATCCGATTGATGGAGATGGCAGACCGTTTTGGCTTGCCGGTTTTAACTTTTGTTGACACAGCCGGAGCCTATCCTGGAGTTGGTGCCGAAGAACGCGGCCAGGCAGAGGCTATCGCTCGATCTATTCAAACTTGCCTCAATTTGCAGGTGCCGATTATTTCAACTGTGATCGGCGAAGGGGGTTCAGGTGGCGCTATAGCAATCGCAGCCGCTAACCACGTCGTAATGCTAGAGCATTCAGTTTATTCAGTCATTTCACCAGAAGGCTGTGCCTCTATTCTATGGCGTGACGGAGAATACAACGTCGATGCTGCCAACGCGTTGAAGATTACAGCACAAGACCTCAAGTCATTGAACGTCATCGATGAAATCGTTGAAGAGCCGCTGGGCGGCGCGCACAGACATCCAAAAGAAACCATCACAGCTTTGGGCGAACAATTGGCGCAAGGCCTGCAATCATTGGCAGGCTTAGAGAAGTCTGAGCTGAAAGCCCACCGCCGCGAAAAATTCACGTCAATGGGTCAAGAAGGCTTAGTCGGTTAAGTTTTTCTGCAAAGGCTCTAGGGTCTAACTTCTAGGGTTTAACCTCTAGGCAATGGCGCCGTGACACTGCTTGAAGTCTTTTGGTGAGCTGTAACATATTGATTTTGTTTATATTATCAGCGCCACAATTGCACTGCCTAACAAGTGCATAACACGCAAGTGCCTGTTTTATATGGCGAATATCAAAGGTATTTTTGACAGCTGAAGCGATATATAACTCAGCTGCCAATATCAGCATCAGTTACTTAACACTACGCTTCACAACGCCAACTTGCTGCGCCAACATCTCATCAAACTCGCCAGCCAATACTGCCAACTTCAGCTTGCGAAGAGTAGGTTCAACATCCTCTTTGCTCTTAAGTGCTATGGCATTCTTACCTTTGGCGAACTCCAATGGCTTGCTACCGTAGCGCACAGTCAGCTGCACAGCACCACCATCAAGTTCCAACCACCAACGCTTGATGCGCTTGGGTTGTTCTACTTTGTGTTGGTTGCCATCACTGTCTGTATTCCAAACAATCTTTGTTGGTTGGTAACTGCTGTCTGATGCAAGCTTAAGCTGTTCTTCTAACTTGAATGCTAGCTTCTCTCTACGACGTGCAATTGGGCTTTTTTGAGTATTGGGTTTGTATTCCGCAAGCGTAACTGTTTGAATAAAACTCATAGTAACCTCCATCTGTGTTACTATGTGTGCAATCTAATTTTCAGTATTCCTACCGAAATCTATGGGAAAATTCCTTTACCTACGTTCTCTACCATACGCTTCGCAGCAACATAATCTCGCGATTGTCAACGCCGGAGTAAAAACCCACCATTGGCCGGAGTAAAAATGTACCAGTTTGATGGTGTTGGACAGTCGTCATTATCCGCGTTCAGTGGAGCAGCCGTAGGGTGCGGAGCTGGGCGCGGATAATGAGTTAGTT
>CAJQQJ010000279.1 GCA_905480445.1 uncultured Alphaproteobacteria bacterium
GTCTATGATCAATGTGAAATCCGGCGGACGCGGTCGACTGTCGACTTTTGCCGCCGGTGTTTTCCTATTGATTATGATCGTTTTCTTGGGGGAGTGGGTTAAGCAAATTCCTATGCCTGCTCTTGTTGCCATTATGATCATGGTGTCGATCGGCACTTTCTCTTGGTCTTCGATTAAGAACCTGAGGGATCACCCAAAGAGTTCTTCGATCGTCATGCTGTCTACTGTTATCGTAGTGGTATGGACTCACAACCTAGCGCTTGGTGTTCTCGTTGGCGTTCTGTTCTCAGGCATTTTCTTTGCTTGGCGCATTGCCAAAGAGTTCAGCTTTGAAACTCACCTTTCTGAAGATGGTAAAAAACGGACCTATCGCTTTGAAGGCCAGCTGTTTTATGCAACTGTTGGTGACTTCAACGAGGCTTTTGATTTCAAAGAAGTGCTAGAGCATGTCACAATCGACGTCGGTAGTGCGCATATTTGGGATATTTCCTCAGTGACTGCACTCGACATGGTTGTGCTCAAGTTCCGCCGCGAGGGGGCCGAAGTAAAGATTGTTGGCCTTAATGAAGCGAGTAAGACAATTGTCGATAAACTAGGCCTTCACGATAAGCCAGGTGCACTTGAACGCTTGATGGCGCATTAAAGGAGTAGAAACCTTGAAGAACATAATGGCTCTCATAGACGGCTCGATTTACGCGAAGTCAGTTTGTGATCATGCTGCCTGGTTGTCGCAATCAACAGAGGCAGCCATCGATTTGGTCCATGTGTTGGGTCGTCGCGAAACACAGTCAGACCTGAGTGGATCTATCGGTTTGGGTGCTAGAACTGCTTTGTTGGAAGAGTTGTCAGAACTAGATGCGCAAAAATCTCAGTTGGCTCAAAAACGCGGCAGGCTTCTTCTTGATGAAGCGAGCAACCAGTTGACTTCTGCTGGGGTCGAACAAATCATCACGCGACTTCGCCACGGCGATGTTGTTGAGACTGTTCAGGCTCTTGAGAACGAAGCTGATGTTATTGTCATTGGAAAAAGAGGTGAGGCTGCTGACTTTGCCCGCTTGCATCTTGGCTCAAACCTTGAGCGTGTCGTTCGCTCTACGACCAAGCCTGTTTTGGTCGCATCCAGAGCCTTCAAGCCAATTGAGAGAGTCCTAATCGCTTATGATGGCGGTGAAAGTGCGAAGAAGGCTATTGGCTATATCGCTGGGAGCCCAGTCTCTAAAGGCAAATCATTCACACTGCTAACCGTTGGCACAGAAACTCCAGAGAACCAACAAAGCTTAAAATTTGCTGCTAAGACTTTGACAGCAGCCGGACTTGAGGCTGAATGTCTAACTTTGCAAGGCCAAGCCGATATTGTTATTGCGGCACAGATTGAAAGTGGCAGCTTCGATCTTTTGGCGATGGGTGCCTATGGCCACTCACGCATTCGCAACTTGATCATTGGATCAACAACAACGGAAATGATCCGTTTTGCCTTGGTTCCGGTTCTGCTCTTTAGATAAATTGAGCGCTCTCTTTCGATGGGTGATGGTTGGCTTGAATTAATTTAGTTGTCATTGCAATGAAAATTACTTAACATGTTCACTAAATCAGGGAGAGCATGTTGAAATGCCAAAAGCATTGTTGCTGGATTTCGGTTCAGTAATTTCAAAATCACTGTTTGAAACGTTGCCAGATATTGAGGCCGCCTATGGCCTCGAGCCGGATACGCTTGCTTGGCACGGCCCCTTTGCGCCAGACAAAGACGAGCTTTGGTCAGATATGCAGGCTGGAAAGCTTAGCGAGCGCGAGTACTATTATACACGTTCGTCGGAGCTTTCGAAGCTCGTTGGACGTGAACAGAAAATAATCGACATCATCCAACACAGTCGAGGTCGAGGTCCTTCAGAACGTTTTGTTCGTCCCGAATCTTACGCTGCTGTTGCTTCCGCAAAAGCATCCGGTGCTATCGTATCCATTCTGTCGAATGAGCTAGAACTCTTCTATGGCAAGGAAGCTATGGATGGGATTTCGCTGTTGGCGGAAATGCAAGACATCGTTGATGCGACGCACACGAAGATACTTAAACCTGATCCACGGGCTTATGAAATGGCACAAGACGCGCTGGCTTTGCCTAAATCAGACATTGTCTTCGTTGACGATCAAAAGAAAAATGTCAAAGGCGGTCAAGACTATGGTCTGACCTGTGTTTTCTTTGATGTTCTAAATCCCCAAGATTCTTACAATCAAGCCTTAGCACTCTTGGGTGCTGAGCCTATCCAATAAGAGGTTCAGATGAACGAAAGCTCGAAACTTAATTTCCTTCACGCCAACAATGGCAAGTATTCGTTTCATCCGATGGGACATCCAGCTGAGGTCGAGACAAACCCACCCCGTATCATGGATAAGGGTGAGGGCGTTTATGTTATCAACGAAGCAGGCGAGAAGGTTGTTGATGCTGTTGGTGGGCTTTGGAACGTCAATCTTGGTTACTCCAATGCCAAAGTGAAGAAAGCGATTTCTGACCAATTGGATCGCCTGCCTTATTACTCAAATTTCAAAGGTACGACGACTCCACCAACCATTGAGTTGGCGGAGCGCTTGGTTGACATCATGAAGCCTGAAGGAATGGCTAAAGCTTTCTTTACGTCGGGTGGATCAGACTCAATTGAGTCAGCGCTCAAAATGGCGCGCCAATATTGGAAGATGCAGGGTCAGAAGGACCGCTACAAATTCATGTCTTTCAAGAAAGGCTATCACGGCACTCACTTTGGTGGTGCCTCTGTGAATGGCGGCGAGAGATTCCACCGTAGCTATGAGCCGCTGTTGCAGGGCTGTTTCCATATGCCTTATCCATCGCTCTACAGAAATCCATTTGGCATAACCGACGAAGAGCAACTGGTTGAAACCTGCCTCAAATTGATTGAGGAAGAAATCAATTTCCAGAGCCCTGATACAATCGCGGCCTTTATTGCAGAACCAGTGCTGGGGGCAGGCGGCGTCTATGTGCCAACCCATTCGCTATGGCAAGGCCTGAGAGCACTGTGTGACAAGTACGAAATTCTTTTGATTGCAGATGAAGTCGTGACTGGCTTTGGCCGTACTGGCGAGTGGTTTGGTAGCCGTTACCACAGTGTTAAGCCAGACATCATGTGCCTCGCAAAAGCTATCACTTCTGGCTACTTCCCCTTTGGGGCGGCGATGGTGAACGATCGCATCAATGATGCCTACATGAACAATGAAGACGCCTTTGGTGGCATGTTCCACGGCTATACTTACTCGGGCCATCCGGTTGGATGTGCTGCTGCCCTGGCAACATTGGAAGAAACCTTTGAGGCAAACCTTGCCGCTAACGCGAAAGAGGTGGGCAGTTATCTGATTGCGCGCCTTCGTGGCCTCCAAGAAAAGCATGAATTGATTGGTGAGGTTCGTGGTGTCGGTCTCATGATGGCGATTGACTGTGTTGCTGACCGTTCAACGAGGGCACCGGCCGGCAAGGAACCTATGACGGCGGTGGCAGACCATGCCTGGGAAGCTGGTGTTATGATCCGTGTTTCCGGTAATGTGATCATCATGTCTCCGCCACTCATTTTGACAAAAGATGAAGCGGATAAGATTGTCGATGGCCTTGACTATGCTTTTGGCAAGGCAGGCTAAAAACTAACGATAAACAAGCAAAGCAAAATTCAGTTGGAAAACGACGACTTCGAGTTGGAGGCTTTTGTGCCTTTTCAGTTGGCGGTTGTTGCCAACCGACTGAATATGGCGTTGCTGAAGATCGTTAATCGTAAGTATGAGCTTCGCACT
>CAJQQJ010000280.1 GCA_905480445.1 uncultured Alphaproteobacteria bacterium
AGAAATGGATCGCAACGATATTGACCGCGTTGTGAAGGCTTACGGCGAAGCGGCGAAACGATGTAAAGAAGGTGGCCTTGATGGCTTGGAAACAGTCGCTGGTGGCCACCTTATTGGACAGTTCTTTTCACGAGATACCAATCACAGAACGGATGAATTCGGTGGCTCTATTCAAAACCGAGCCCGCTTTGCTTTGATGGTTTACGAGGAAATGCGTCGCCAAGTCGGTGACGATTTTCTGATGGGGATCCGTCTATCACTCAATGAAGGAGACGCCGCACTTACCTTTGAAGAAGCCTTAGAGATAGCCTCGATCCTACGCGACGAAGGTGCGGTGAACTTCTTTAACTGTAACATGGGACGAATGGATACAGAACTTGCTTTGGCAGAATACAATATGCCTGGCATGACACGCCACCTAGCGCCTTTTGTCGATCAAGTAGGTCTTTTCAAAAAGGAGATCGGTTTGCCGGTTTTCCATGCCGCTCGGATTACCGATGTTGCTAATGCCAGGAGGGCCGTGAAAGAAGGCTTGCTGGATATGGTGGCCATGACAAGGGCTCACATTGCTGACCCCCAAATCGTTGCAAAAATCGAACGAGGGGACGAAGACCGTATTCGGCCTTGCATCGGGATGTCCCACTGTATGCACAAGAAAATTCACTGTGTTCATAACCCTGCAACAGGCCGCGAAACAGCATTGCCACAAGTGGTCGAGAAGTCAGATCAGCCCGGTAAAAAAGTGATTATTGTTGGCGGTGGACCAGCAGGTCTGGAAGCTGCACGTGTTGCGGCTGAGCGAGGACATCAGGTTACTCTTTACGAGGCCGCTGCCAAGTTGGGCGGCCAGTTGTTGATTGCGGCCAAAGCCTCTTGGCGCAATGATCTGATCTCCTTAGTTGATTGGCGCATAAGTGAACTAGAGCACCTAGGTGTTGATGTTCGGCTTAATCACTTTGTGGAGCCTTCTGACCTAGAGAATTCTGATGTTGACGTCATTTTGATAGCAACAGGCGGTGTACCGAGAACGCTTCCATTTGAAGGCTCAGAATTCTGCCTAAGCACTTGGGACCTGCTTAACGGTGATGTACAACCCGCCTCAAGAATTTTAGTCTACGACGGGACTGGTCGCCACGAGGCTGCCTCTACCACCGATCATCTCTCTCGCCAAGGCGCTGAAGTGCTCTACGCCTCGATTGACCCCAACGTTGGTGGGGAACTTGGTTACGCTGAGCGGCCCATTTACCGCAAGAGGTTCTACCAGCAAGGCGTGGTTACGTTACCAGACGTGAAACTATCTTCAGTCCAAAAAAATGGGAACTTGCTAACGGTTGAATTGGTTAATGATCTCTCAGGACAGATAACCAGCCATTCGGTTGATCAAGTTGTTGTCGAAGTTGGGACGGTCCCTAACGATGAACTCTTCAAAGAACTGAAGAGCAGATCAAGCAACAGGGGGATTACGAATATCGAAGATCTGTTGGCTTCACGGCCACAAAGTTTGGCAACCGGGCAACAGGGGCCTCAATTGCATTTGCTCGGCGACGCTGTATCAAGCCGGTCGCTCCACGCCGCTATCCTAGACGCCTACCGAATAGCCGTCGCACTCTAGAGCTCAATTAAGGAACCTGCACCTGGGCGGTCATAACCCAAGGCGGTTTGAAACTTTGCTTGTATGTCGAAGTCAATGCAATGAACTGGGAAGAGATGGGCGGGTTTTTCACGGCGGAAGTAGTCTATGGTCTCTTCAACAGGTGGCTCTTCCGCATGCATCAGATGGAAACCGCCAATCACTGCATACAGCGCTTGTCCGGTTATTGCTTTTGCAGCTTCGCAGATATTACAGATACCTGAGTGAGAGCAGCCTGAGACAACCACTGCTCCTTGTTCTGTTTTGAAGGCAAGGGCGGTGTCGTCCTCCATCGGGTCGTCAAAGAAACAGCCCTTTTCAAAGGCTGTAACACGTGGAATTTCACCAAGAAAAAAGGCGCCCCTTGTAAACTCTACAGCTTCAGACGTTTTGATTAGATCAAAGTCGTCAACCAACCTTTTTCGTATGGCTGCGTAATCAGCATGGAGTTGTTCATCGTCACTTTTGTAGCGCGCTGTCATGACTCTGGGATGAAGCAAAATCTTCTTCTTGTCTTGGAAGGGATGAAAGAGCAGCCCTCGCGTATGATCTCTATGAAAATGAGATAAGGCAATAAAGTCAGCCTCCTCTAGATTGATACCAGCATGATCGGCATTGCGGCAGTAGACGTCTGAGTATCCCGTATCGAATAGGACCTTTTTGTCGTTGTATTCTATCCAGGCCGAAAAACCCCATTCGGCCAACCAAACCATGTCGGAAGCCAAGTTCTCTGTTAGCAATCTAATTTTCATCGTTTCATCTATCCCATCTGAGACTTGATATCAGCTCTGTTCCGATCTACCCATTCCTCATGTCTTTAGAAACGCAAGTCAATAGCCAGCACAACGGTGTCAGTCCTGACGACATCCGTGCTTGGGATAACGAACATTTTGTCCACCCATGGAACGGCGTCGGCGGTGAAAACCCTGACCGCACGATTGTTTCCAGAGGAGAAGGTATCCACCTGATTGGGCCAGACGGTAAACGCTACATCGATGGCCCAGGCGGCATGTGGTGCGTTCAAATTGGTTACGGCAATCAAGAAATGGCTGACGCTATTGCGGCACAAGCCTTGGCACTCCCTTACTTCAACCCCTTTGGTATGGCGGCTGAGCCAGCCTCTGTCCTATCCAAGAAACTTGCAGAGTTTGCGCCTGGTGACCTGAATAGGGTCTTTCTCACAAATGGTGGCTCAGAAGCGGTTGATACAGCGCTACGGTTTGTTCATTTTTACAACAACATCAAAGGGCGGCCCGAGAAGAAGCTGATTATCGCTCGGGAGCGTGGCTACCATGGGTCGACCTATCTGGCCGCTTCGGTCTCCGGCAAGGCCCGCGATAAGTCCTTCATGGATACGGCGGATGACCTCGTTCGCTTTCTGCCAGATGTGAACCCTTACGTCCGCCCCAAAGACATGTCTGTTGAAGATTGGTGTGACGCTAAGATAGCTGATCTAGAAAGCGCCATTTTGGAAGCTGGCGCTGATAAAGTTGCCGCTTTCATCGCTGAGCCTTTGTTGGCGTCCGGCGGCGTAATCGTCCCACCTCCAGGCTATCACAAGCGTTGCTTGGAGACTTGCCGTAAGCATGATGTTCTCTACATCTCAGATGAGGTTGTAACTGGCTTTGGTCGCCTAGGACATTGGTTCGCTTCCGACCCTGTCTTTGATATCGTCCCGGACATTATTACCTGCGCTAAAGGTTTGACCTCCGGTTACCAACCACTGGGTGCCGCAATCATTTCAGATCGTTTGATGAATGACATTGGCGACCAGGAAGAGGACTATATTGCCACCTTCTCCAATGGTTTCACCTATTCCGGCCATCCTATTTGCTGTGCGGCGGCCCTGAAGAACATCGAAATTATGGAGCGCGATGGCCTACTCGAACACGTCAGGAATCTGACACCGCATTTCCAAGAACGCCTCAACGACCTCGTCCGCCATGATATCATAGGCAACGCTAGAGGTATGGGGTTGGTTGGTTGTGTCGAGGGGATTGCCGCACCAGATCTGCCTGAGGAAAAGCGCCTAGCAATTGATAGTGATTTTGGCTACCGCGTAGACGCTAAATGCGAAGAAATGGGCCTGATTGTGCGTCCGATCTTCAATCTCTGCGTCTTCTCTCCGCCTTTGATTATTAAGAAAGACGAAGTTGATCAACTCTTTGACATCTTGGACAAAGCAATCCAAGAAGTGCAAAGCGAGATGATGTAAAGCTGTTGTCTTTTGGGAAGGGGGTTGTTAGTTAGGCGATCCCTTTTTTGATTGAGTAATCATGTCAGCTTTCCTTCAATCCGTGCGTCAGGCCAAGGCTGCTATGCAGTCCGTTTTAACGCCGACGCCTTTAGTCGAGAACCTTCACCTTAGTCAGCGTTTTGGTTGCTCGGTTTCGTTGAAGCGAGAAGATCTTTCACCAGTACGATCTTACAAACTTCGCGGTGCCTACAACTTTTTCCGCAAAGCCCTGGCACAGAATCCCGAGCTCGATCATTTCGTTTGTGCATCGGCTGGTAATCACGCTCAAGGCTTCGCTTGGGCTTGCGCTCATTTTGGCAAGCGAGGCACAATCTTCATGCCGACGACAACCCCTGCGCAGAAAATTATGAAGACTGAGGTTTTCGGCAAAGGACTGATCGATATTCAATTGGTCGGGGATATTTTTGACGAGTGTAATACGGCAGCAATCGAATTTTCTACAGCCGCTCAGGCGGCTTTCGTTCCACCTTTTGATCATGTGGATATCATTGAGGGCCAAGCCACAGTCGCCCTAGAGATGTTAGAGCAAGAACCAGCGATTGATATTCTCTTGCTACCGGTTGGCGGCGGTGGCTTGTCCGCTGGTGTCATTCAAGTTTTCGCCGATTTTTCGCCTTCTACAAAAATCATACTGGTCGAACCGGCAGAGGCAGCCTCGCTGCATGCTTCCCTGGAAGCAAGTGAAAGAATCAAGCTTGAAACCCTGTCTAATTTTGTTGATGGAGCGGCCGTTGCTCAAATTGGTAAGGCCAACTATCAAGTGCTAGCTGACCATGATCCAAACGCCATGGTTCTTGTGCCGGAAACACGCCTCTGCACAACTCTAATCGAAATGCTGAACGTAGAAGGCATCGTCCTTGAACCAGCAGGCGCCTTGACGGTCGATGCTTTGACGGATCTTGATCCAGATGACATGAAAGGCAAAAAAGTTGTTTGCTTGACTTCGGGCGGCAATTTCGATTTTGAACGTCTGCCTGAAGTGAAAGAGAAAGCTCTAAGGTACTCTGGCCTCAAAAAGTATTTCATCCTCCGCCTTCCACAGCGTCCCGGTGCCTTGAAGGATTTTCTCTCCTTGCTCGGACCAGAGGACGATATTTCACGTTTCGAGTATATGAAAAAATCAGCGCGCAACTTTGGTACAATCCTTATTGGCCTTGAAACTGCTCACGCTGATAACTTCCCGGCTTTTGAAGATCGCATGACTGAGAACGGTTTCGGGTTTCAGGATATTACTGACAACGAGTTGCTAACAAACTTGATCGTCTAGAGCCGCTTTTCCCTCTCGCTTTTTTCTGAAATCTTGCTTAACTGGCAAAAAGGAAAAGAACGCAATAGGGGGCGCTTATGGCGTCAAGGTCTTACGATTACATTGTCGCCGGGGGCGGCTCGGCCGGTTGCACGTTGGCGGCCCGGTTGGCGGAAGAGGCCAACCTTTCGGTGTTGCTGCTGGAAGCAGGCGGCAATGGCAATTCTCTCTTTGCGCGCATGCCGGCTGGCAATGGTTTCATTCATGGTAACCCCAAGTTTGATTGGCTTTACAACTCCGTTCCGCAGGCTGGTTTAAATGGACGTCAGATCTACTACCCACGCGGTAAGGGCCTAGGCGGCTCCTCTTTGATGAACGGCATGATCTACATTCGAGGTCACGGTAGGGACTATGATAACTGGCGACAGCTGGGTCTACAGGGTTGGTCCTATGCTGACGTCTTGCCTTACTTCAAAAGGTCGGAAGGCTCCAGCCATCGTAGTGATGTTTTCCATGACCAAGTTGGCCCACTGAAAACCACGCCTGCGTCTAACTATGATGAAATCAACCAACTCTTCGTTCAGGCCTGTGTTGAGGCAGGCGCTCGACACAACGATGATTTCAACGGCGCGGAGCAAGTAGGCACTGGCCGCTTTGATACCAAGGTTTTTCGTGGAGAACGGCTGTCAACGAACGTTACCTACCTCGCTAATCCACCCAAGAACCTGACTATTCAAACAGGTGCTTTTGTTCATCGTGTACTGACTGAAGGTAACAAAGCAGTTGGCGTCGTTTATTGGAATGGCAAACAGGAAGTCACTGTCAGAGCCTCACGTGAAACCATTCTAAGTCTGGGTGTTTTTGAGTCACCTAAAGCCCTAATGTTATCCGGAATTGGACCAGCCGATCATCTCCTCCAGCAGGGTATAAAGCCACTGCTTGATTTGCCGGGTGTTGGCGCGGACCTTCAGGATCATCCCAACATGCCTTTGCAATTTGGATTGGTTGACCCTGATCATTCCTACGCAAAGTATCAAAGGATTGATCAGGCTGTTTTACTTGGTCTGCGCTATTTGTTGTTAAAAAGTGGACCTGGCGCCTCTCCATTTTGGTCGGCTGCCCTCTTCCATTCCCTGCGCGATAGCGAGGTGCCTGAAACAGAGACTTTCTTTACACCAATGGTGGTCCGCGAAGATTCGGGTCAGGAGGGCTGGAACATATCATCTCTGTTGAACCTTGGTCGTAAGGCCTTGGCTCGAGGCAAAGTGGCGGCCCCTGGTGTGCAATTTGATATCAATATTCTTCAGCCCAAATCTAGGGGGTCTGTAAAGCTGGCTTCTGCAAATCCATCCGATCATCCTTTGATTGATCCAGGCTATCTCCATCCAAATGATCTGGATGATTTGGTCGCTGGTTTTCGCCACTTGCGCGAGGTCGCTCGCCAGCCTGCTTTCGAGGGCATTTTGACTGAGGAGATCTCTCCTGGCAGTACGCTCACAAGTCAGAAAGATCTCCGTGAAGCCGTGAAGCGCGATGTCACCACTGGCCACCATCCTGTCTCCACCTGTCGGATGGGACCTGACCATGACAAGGGTGCCGTTTTGGATCAGGAACTAAGGGTTCGAGGGCTTGAAGGGCTGCGCGTTGTGGACTGCTCATCCTTTCCAAGCCAAATCAACGGCAACACAAATGCACCAGTTATCATGATGGCGGAAAAGGCAGCCGACATGATTCTTGGGCGAACACCTTTACCAGCGGCAGAAATTTAGATGGTCAAAGCCATCGAAGCTTTTGCTAAATTTATCGCAACCAGCCCAAACTGGGCGAGTGAAGAAGTCCGTTCAGCAGTGCGTCCCGTCTTGATTGATACGCTGGGTTGCCTAATGGTCGGCTCACGGCAACCAGTTTCAAAACGAACGCTTGCTGGGTTAACTGGTTTTGGCGAAGGGCGTTGCCGGGTCTATGGAACGGGCATCGCTCTTCCTGCACCCTTTGCCGCCTTGGCGAACGGCACCGCCGCACATGCGCTGGAACTTGATGACTGGGAGGAGCCAGGAAACACGCATCCTTCGGCTGTTATTATCCCGGCCTTGCTGGCGACTGCAGAGAACTACGGCCAACCAATGACAGGATCTGATCTCATCGATGCTTACGTGGTTGGACTAGAAGCAACAGTTCGGATTGGTGAAGCGGTTAACTACGAACACTACAACCGTGGTTGGCATTCAACTGGCACGATTGCCGCGATCGGGGCCACGGCGGCTTGTGCGCGTTTGCTCGGATTGACGCAAGGTGAAGCCGGCCATGCTCTAGCAATTTCCATCAGCCAAGCAGTGGCTTATGTTTGCCAGTTCGGCACTGATGCTAAGGCACTGCAGGCGGGCTTAGGCGCTAAAGTCGCCGTTGTTGCCGCAGGGCTAGCAAAAGAAGGTCTGACAGGAAGCCCTAGCGCTTTAGATGGCCTGAAAGGTTTCGGTGAGCTAACCAGTGACGCCGCACTAGAAGATTGGGAGAAAGCCATGTCTAAGATAGCGGATCCGTTGGCAATCCTAGAACACGGCGTTGCTGTAAAAGCTTATCCCAACTGTGGCTATACCCACCGTCTGACCGACTGTGCACGTGAGATCTTTCATAGCGAGGGCTTTTCCGCTGATGAAGTCGTCAGCATAAAGACCGCTCAGCCAGATTTTCACAATGCGATCCTAGTTAAGAAAACACCGGAAACATTAAGCGAAGCGCTTATGTCTGTGGAAATGTCGATTGCACTGGCGTTAACAAAAGGCACAGTAACTCTATCGGATTGGGAACAGGAGGTTTGGCGAGACCAAGACTTGTTACAGCTGATGGCTAAGATCTCGGTAGAACCCTTCCGGCCCATAAATCCCGAATTGAATTTCGACCCACTTCAGCCCGATAGGCTGGAGGTTGAATTGCAAGATGGCAGTGTGCTGATGGCCAGCTGCGCCTTTCCGTTAGGAGCACCGCAGAATCCTTTTACGGAAGAACAAGCGATGGAAAAGTTCTTAAACTTGCTTAACCAAGGGAACGAAGGGCCGTCGATGTTTGATCAAGAATTGGTCGACCAATTGGCGTCTTGGGACCAAAGCGGCGATATAATTTCACTCCTTTGCCCGCTTGGTTGAGAGTGATAGGTTACAAAAAACGAAAGAAGAAACAGGCATAAGAAGATGAGCGCAAAAGATACGATCACTTGTGGTGAAGCCACCATTCGGCTTTTGGCTAAGTATGGTGTCGATACTCTCTTTGGTATTCCAGGGGTCCATACCTTAGATTTCTGTAGGGGCCTTGGTGACGATGCCACTATTCGCCATATCCAAACCCGCAATGAACAAGGTGCAGGTCTCATGGCTGATGGCTATGCCCGAACAAGTGGCAAACCCGGCGTCGCCTTAGTAATTTCTGGACCAGGAGTGACCAACGCCGCGACGGCTCTTGGGCAAGCCTACAATGATTCCATACCAGTGCTGTTGATTTCTGCTGATGCAGACTCAAGTTCGCTTGGTAAGGGATGGGGCGTCCTGCATGAAGTGGCTGATCTCAATGCTGTGACCCGGCCCCTGACAGCGCTTTCTGCCTGTGCGCGTCGACCGAGCGACGTACCAGAATTGATTGGGCAAGCCTTTTCAATTTTCGCGTCAGAGCGACCAAGGCCGGTACATATCTCAATCCCAATTGATGTCCTATCAGAACATGTTGTTGATGACTGGCAAGCAGTGGCCTTGCCCACGAAAGCACAGCCTCTTAAGTCAGCTATCGAAGATGCGGCCAAACTCCTCAAGACAGCTGAGCGGCCAGTCATTCTTCTTGGCGGTGGTGCTACTGATTGCGCGGACTCTATGACCCAATTGGCAGAACGTCTGGGTGCCATCGTGGTGACCTCCTGTTCTGGCAAAGGGATCGTGCCGGATAGACATCCTCTGTCTTTGAGCGCGACGACGGTCAGACCTGAGGTGCAGGAGCTTTTGGGGACTGCTGATGTAACTCTCGCAATAGGCACGGAGATCTCCGAGACTGACTCTTTTGTTGAGCGCTTGGATTTGGGTGGAAAGTTGATCAGGATAGATCTTGACCCTCGCAAGATGAATGATTTCTATCCGGCAGATATCCCAATTGTCGGCGACGCCAAAACCGCAACGGACCTGTTGCTAACCGCACTTCGCGAAGGCCAGGGTACGTCCGGCGCGGAAGCAATTGTGGCTGGTATCAAAACCGCTATTTCCAACAATCTTTCACTATCCGAGCAACAACATGTAAAATTGTTAAACGGTTTAAGAGAAGCTTTGCCAGACAACGCCATCATGATGGGGGACGCCTGTCAGGTTGCCTATACAGGGGCTTTTGCAATGCCTGTTTCCCATCCGCGCCTTTGGCACTATGCGGCTGGCTATTGTACCTTAGGTCCGGCGTTACCGGACGCTATAGGTGCCAAGATTGCTCAGCCTGATAAGCCTGTAGTGGCTCTAGCAGGTGATGGCGGTTTCATGTTCACGATGCAGGAATTGGTGACAGCTGCAGAACTAGGCATTGCCCTTCCCATTATCATTTGGGAGAACGGCGGCCTAAAACAGATTCAGGATGACATGCGCGCCGGAAACGTCCCGCGGGTTGGGGTGGACGGCATCAATCCAGACTTTCCGTTGCTCGCTAAAGCTATGCATTGCTCCTCAGCAGAACCGCGATCAATGAAAGAGTTTCAAGAATCATTAGCTGTAGCTCTAGCTGCTAACCAACCTACCTTGATTATCGTGCATGAAAACGATGATTGGTTGTTGTGACATGAAACTTAACGAAAAAGAACAGGCAATGCTCGCCGGTAAAGACGGTCCAGCAAGACAGTGGGCTATTGAACATCAGCTCCAGGTTGGTCGAATGTTCGATGCGGAAGACATGGTTGAAGTTAGTCAATCTCACATGATGGCAGATCCTGAATCTTTGGGTGAAGCAGGTGTTGCTTTTGTTGAGCAGTTTGCAGCCTTGCCGAAAGAGCAGCGATCGGTTGCAATTCCCATGATTACGGATCCAAGAGGCGTTGACCTCACCTACTATGATCCTCTGGGCCAAACCGAAGAGATGGCTAATCTTGAACGCCGTTTTGTGGCTGCTTGTGAAAAGCTCGGTATCATGATGACGGACACCTGCATAAATTACCAAACCATCATGCCGCCAGTTCTCGGCGATCATATAGCTTACGGCGATACAGGGGTTGTGATCTATTCCAATTCAGTTTGCGGCGCGCGATCAAATTTCGAAGGCGGACCATCGGCTTTGGCTGCGGGTCTGACGGGTCGGACGCCACGCTACGGTTTGCACCTTGATCGTCATCGCCAAGCAACAAAACGCTTTCTTGTGACAGAACAACCAGAGGAACTTACGGACTGGGGAGTGCTCGGTGCTACTATTGGGCGGATGGCTGGGTCCTACTGGGAAGTGCCAGTTGTCGAAGGCATTGATAAGGCACCGACGTCAGATGCCCTCAAACACTTTGGTGCCGCTATGGCATCCTACGGTTCCACGCCGCTGTTCCATATTGTTGGCGTTACGCCGGAGTGTCATAGAATAGAAGACGTTAGCGGAGACAAGTTAGAAGCCCGACAGGTAACGGCAGACGACTTGGCTGCTTTGCGCCAACCGTTCGGGGCCAAGGGTGAAAAAGTTGATGTCGTTGTCTTCGCAGCACCTCAATTGTCTCTTGTTGAGATGCAGCAGGTTGCCAACCTTTGTCAGGGACGGAGCAAGCACAGTGACACCTCTTTGATAGTCTGTACGGCACCCTCTGTTTATGCCGATGCACAACGTATGGGCTACAACGATGCTATTGAATCCTTTGGCGGTAAAGTGCTGCAAGGAACTTGCTTCTATCAACAGTATGCGCGCGAAGTAGGGGAAGCCAATGGCTGGAAACGCTTGCTCTCAAATTCTACTAAGATTGTTAATATCCTTGGGGGTTATGGCTATCTCCCGGCTTTAGCCTCAATGGAGGCCTGTGTGGCCTCTGCGGAAAAAGGGGAGATTGTTGGATGATTAAATTGAAGTGTCATGTTGGGATTGGGCCAGTTGTTGAAGGCGAAGCACTGGTGACGTCCGATGATTTTTCAGCGCGCTATGATTTGGATCGTATCAAAGGTGTTTTCTCTAGACCAGCACACAAGCTTTTTGGCCAGTCCTATGACGGCAAAATTCTGGTTTTCAATACAGCGAAAGGCGGTGTCGCATCGGCCTGGATGCTGCATGAGATGAAAACCCGTAATGTCACACCCAAGGCTATTTTGTTCAATGCGGCCAACACGATTTTGGCGCAGGGCGCGGCTCTTGCTGCTTTGCCCATGGTTGACCGCTTTGAAGAGGGTGACATCACGCAGCTCATTAAGACTGGCGACCACCTGATTGTTGACCCTGAAAAAGGCTTGGTCACGATCACCAACCGTTCTTGATTTTTGTCTTTGACAGATCTCTCGTCATGGCTTTAACGTCAATCTAGCAAGCGCGGCTGAATCAAGTATTTCCGCCAAAATGATGTGTAGAGTGGGCAGCTGTGACTGATAGTAGGCAAATCGTTATAATCGGCGGCGGTATCATCGGTCTCTCGGTGGCCTATCATCTCTCAAAGCTGGGTATCACCGACGTCTTACTCGTTGAACGTAACAAGCTAACGTCCGGCACCTCTTGGCATGCCGCTGGCATCGTTGGGCCTTTGAGAGCTTCAGTGAATGGCACCAAACTGGCGTCCTACGCTACCGAGCTCTTCCCCGCCCTCGAAAAAGAAACAGGCCAAACAACAGGCTACAGAAAGACCGGTGGATACTGGCTGACTTCGTCCCAAGATCGGATGGTCGAGCTGGCTCGTATCCAGGACGTTGGTTTGATGATGGGGATGGATGCCTGTCTTTTGGTACCAGATGAAATCGCTGCAGAGGCGAGTTTCCTGAAAACTGAAGATCTAGTTGGCGGCCTCTACGTAGCTGAAGACGGCCAGGCTACGCCGGTTGATATCTGTATGGCCTATTCAAAAGCTGTCAGAGCGGCAGGCATTGAAATCCGCGAAGACACAGGTTGCACTGGTTTCCACAAAAAGAAGGGCCAGGTGACTGGATTAACACTTTCCACGGGCGAAGAAATCGCCTGTGACAAGGTTGTGATCTGCGCTGGTGCTTGGTCGCAGAAAATTGGTGAAATGGCTGGGGTGCCAATTCCTCTTCAAGCCGTGGAACATATGTATGTTGTGACGGAGCCCATGCCTGGCTTGCCGGACCCTTTTCCGATATTGCGAGATCTAGACAGTGGTATTTACATCAAGGGTGACACTGGAAAACTGGTCCTGGGTGGTTTTGAGTATAACGCCAAACCTTGGAACGCCTACGGCCCTGAGGGAGACCGGGAGTTTCTGGAGTTGCCGGAGGACTGGGACCAGTTCGAACATTTCATGAATGGTGGCCTAAATCGAATACCGGATCTTGCGAAGGCTGGCATTCAACACTTTATGAACGGCCCGGAATCTTTCACGCCGGATACGCGGCCTTTATTGGGTGAATCACCCTTTCTAAAAGGCTTCTTTGTTGCAGCAGGAATGAACTCAGTTGGGATGATGTCTTCAGCAGGTGTTGGCCGTGCCATGGCAGAGTGGGTCCGCGACAGCCAAGCACCCTTTGATCTTTGGGACACTGATATAGCGCGATTTGACAAACTCTCCGGCTCAAAAGCCTACTTGGTTAAGCGGACGGAAGAAGCGATTGGTGATGTATTCGCCACTCACTGGCCGCTCAAACAAGCTAAGGCAGGTCGTGACTTGCGGCGTTCTGTTCTTCACGACCAGTTCGCCGATGCGGGCGCCTTCTTCGGTGCACCGACGGGTTGGGAGCGACCGCTGTGGTTTGGTGAGAATGACGGCGAACGTCAGATTAACTATTCCTATGGTGATCAGTCTTGGTGGCCAATGGCTGAACGAGAAGTCCAGGCAATGACAACAGGTGTTGGCCTGTTAGAGCTGAGCCCTTTCACCAAGATTGATGTATGCGGCAGCCAGGCATGCGAGTGCTTGCAATGGCTCTGTACGTCCAATATCGACGTCGAAATCGGTCGCGCTGTATACACCCAAATGCTCAACCAACAAGGCGGGATAGAAGCTGACATCACAGTCACTCGCCTGGATGAAGATAGCTTCCGTGTTACGTCTGGTGCAGCAACAAGATGGAAGGATCTTGCTTGGTTGCGAAACCACGGTCAATCTTTTGAAGTCTCGGTCTTTGACGCTACGTCGTCCGAAGCCGTAATTGGAATCATGGGGCCAAGGTCTCTGGCTCTGCTGCAAGACTTGAGCGATGAGGATCTATCGCAGGAAGCTTTCCCTTTCTCGACCGTTAGAGAAATCTCTATCGGGTACAATTTCGTTCGCGCAACCAGAGTCTCCTTTGTTGGGGAAATGGGCTGGGAACTCTCAATTCCAATCGAGCAAGCTCAGGCGATCTATCAAACCCTCGTGGCAGCCGGAAATGAGTTTGGACTGGTTCATGTCGGACATATGGCTCTCGATTCTTGCCGCCTAGAAAAGGGGTACAAACACTGGGGCCACGATATCGGTATCGAAGACACGCCGCTGGAGACGGGTTTGGGCTTCACGATTGATTGGAGCAAAGGTTTCTTTGGCAAAGAGGCCCTATTGAAACAAAAAGAAACAGGCGTCACACGTCGCTTGTTGAGCTTTGCAGTGAAAGACGGGCACCCCTTATTGCTTCATGATGAGCCTATCTTCCGTAACGGTGAATTGGTTGGACAGACCACGTCTGGCGGACGAGGATTCAGAACGGACCGATCCATCTGCTTTGCTACGGTTCGTATGCTCAACGGTCAATCGCTAAAAGATTACCGCGATGCCGATTTCCAAATTTCGATTGCTGGAGTAAGGCACGCGCTTGAGCCCTTGACCAAAGCGGCTTTTGATCCCAAGAATGAGCGCCTAAAAGGCTAGTCAGGACTCTTATGAAAACTCATGCTCGCGTAGTGATTATTGGTGGCGGTGTTATGGGCGTCTCCCTTCTCTACCACCTAACCAAACGCGGTTGGTCCGACGTTGTTTTGGTCGAGAAAAATGAACTGACGGCGGGTTCGACTTGGCATGCCGCTGGGCTTTGCACACACTTTGCCCACAACGCGACGATCATGGAAATGCGCGCGACATCAGTGCGGCTTTACAAAGACATCCTCAAGCAGGAAACAGGTCTGGAGACAGGTTTTCATCCGTCCGGAGCTTTACGGGTCACTAGATCTCAGGATCGCATGAATGAGTTCCGCCATGTTCAGGGACTTGGTCGTTTTGTGGGCTATGATCTTCATATCCTCTCGCCAGGTGAACTGAAAGAGCTCTATCCGCTTTGTGAAACAGATGGCTTGTTAGGCGCAATCTATGAGCCTCAAGATGGCCACGTTGACCCGACCTTAGCCACCAATGCTATGGCCGCCGGCGCAAAATCACGCGGTGCAGAGATTTACAGACACAATGAAGTTCTCGATGTTGAGCAAGCCGAAAACGGTGAGTGGTTAGTAAAGACCAAGAACGGCACGATTACAGCTGAGCATATCGTCAATGCGGCTGGTACCTGGTGTCGTGAAATTGGCACTATGATGGGCGTCGACTTGCCCGTTGTTCCTATGCTGCACCAGTACGTCGTGACCGATGCAGTTGACGCAGTTCAAGAACGCATTGATGCTGGGGAGCCGGAACTGGCTATCATCCGTGATCCAGAAGAATCCTGGTACGTGCGCCAAGAACGCAACAGCATGATCATCGGGCCTTATGAAAAGAAGGCAACACCTTGGTCTATTGATGGTGTTCCGCCGGAGTTTGGCATGGAGCTATTGCCCCCTAATCTGGATCCAATTGAGCACATTATGATGATGGCGATGGAGCGTATTCCCGCCCTTGCGACTGCTGGCATCAAGACTGTAGTTAACGGGCCTATAACGTTTACACCAGATGCTAATCCTCTCATTGGTCCTGCAACGGGTTTGAACAATGCTTGGCTTCTAACGGGCTCCTCAATGGGCGTCATGGAAGGCGGAGGGGCCGGTTCATTCCTAGCAAATTGGATGGTCGACAATGCGCCACCGATGGATCCTCTCGCGATTGACTCACGCCGCTTCGGTCCTTTTGCTGGTCGGCAATATCGGTTGGATAAAGCCATCGAATGTTTTGGCTTGCAGTTTGGTGTCCACTATCCTTTTGAAGAGCGCGAAGCGGCACGTCCTCAACGTCTCACACCAATCTATGATGATCAAAAAGCAGCAGGCGCTGTCTTTGGCTGTGCCTATGGTTGGGAACGACCGAATTACTTCACAAACGATGGCAAAGAAGCAGCGCTGACTTTCGGTAAGCCTGGTTGGTTTGACGCCGTGAAGCAGGAATGTTTAGCGGTTAGGGACAAGGTGGGTTTATGCGACCTCTCTGCTTTCTCTAAGTTTGAAGTCAAGGGACCAGACGCAACAGCTTTTGTCGAAACACTTGGGGCAAACAAGCCGCCGAAAAAGATAGGGCGCATTGGGCTGATACATGTTCTCTATCCCAGTGGTGGGGTTTGCTCAGAGTTCACGGTGACACGCCTAGCAGAGGATCACTATTACCTCGTTTGTGCTGCGATGGCAGAGCGCATTGACGGGGATGTTTTGCGAAAACATGCGGCCTCTTTCACCGATGTTGAGGTCACCAACAAAACAGAGAAGCTTGGCATATTGGGGCTCATGGGCCCCAATGCCCGTAAGGTTCTGTCGAAGGTGACAGATGATGCGCTGGAATTCCGGTGGCTCAACGCAAAAGAAACTAGAGTGGCTGGCGTGACTGTTCGCGCCTTGAGACTATCTTATGTCGGTGAACTGGGCTGGGAACTTCATGTACCTCTACAGAAACTCAAAGTGATTTTTGACGCTTTGATGGAAGCTGGTTCTGATGATGGGATCAGCCTGTTCGGCGCCTACGCCATGAACGCCATGCGCCTGGAAAAAGGCTACCCAGCAATTGGCGCAGACCTGACCTCTGAGCGTACCCCAAGTGAGACCGGTGTGGCGGCTCTTGTGAAAGCCGAAGGCCGTCAATTCGTTGGTCGAGAGGCCATGATGGCGAGAGACACTCGTGATGATGCCTGGCAGTCAGTCCTTCTGGCATTGGAATCTCATGACGAAGTCGAGGGATTCTATGCCCATTCTGTTTTCCAAGATGGAAAGGCCGTTGGTATGGTCACTTCCGCGGCTTACGGGCATCGGGTCGGGAAAAACCTTGCGCTGGCATTGTTAAAACCTGAAGCCACAGCGGACCACTTCGATATTTTGATCCTGAATAAAACGATCAAAGCCGAAGTGTTGGATGTGGTGCCTTACGATCCAGAAAACCATCTGATGAGGGCTGGCTGACATGGCAAGGCGCAGTGGTCGTAACCGTGCTCCAGAGGGCACTAAACCGGCCAGACACCCAGGCGCACCTTTCATCAATCGTAAACTGGCAACCTACGACATTTTGGGCGAAGAGGGCCTTTGCCTGATCGAGCGAAATGCTGACCAAATCCTTAAAGACGTCGGCATGGAATTTCACGACGATCCGAGCCTGCTAGAAATCTTCAAAGAAGCCGGAGCGGACGTGCGGGGCGTTCGTGTGCGTTTTGAGCCGGGTATGTGTCGCCAGATTATTCAGGCCACCGCACCAGCCAGGTTCAAACAACATGCTCGTAATCCTGCCAACACTGTTGAATTCGGTGGCAACAATACAATCCTCTGTCCCTCCTGGGGTCCGCCATTCGTTCACGATCTGGATGAAGGGCGCCGCTACGCAACGATAGCCGACTTTGAGAACCTAGTGAAAATCCACCACATGATTCCCCATCTTCATCACTCTGGTGGTGTGGTGTGCGAGCCAGTGGATCTGCCGGCAAACAAACGCCATCTGGATATGCTTTACACTCATATTCGCTATTCTGATCGACCCTTTATGGGTGCCTTCATTGGGGCCGAGCGTGCGATGGATGCGATCGAAATGGCAAAGATCATCTTTGGTGAAGAGTTCATGTTGGAAAACCCAGTGCTCTACTGTGTTTCCAACACCAACGCGCCGTTAGTCATGGACGCTCATATGTCTGGCGCGCTCAAGACCTACGCCAAATACAATCAACCCGTCGCTTGCACGCCTTGGACATTGGCTGGAGCCATGAGCCCTTGCACGGTTGCAGGTACACTGGCGCAAGTCTTAGCAGAGGCTATGGCTTGTTTAACTTTGGTGCAATTGATCAAACCCGGCGCACCCTGTTTGATGGGTTCATTCGCCAGCACTATGTCAATGCAATCAGGTGCCCCGACCTTTGGAACGCCAGAAGCCGCCAAGATGGTGCTTGTCTCTGGGCAGTTGGCGAGACGCTTGGGTGTGCCACTTCACACTGTCGGCACGCTTTCATCTTCTAAGCTACCCGATGCACAATCGGAGCAAGAGGCCACCTGGGGATTGCTCATGGCTATGTTGGGCGGTGCTAACCTCGTTAACCACGCGACCGGTTGGCTTGAAGGTGGATTGGTGACGTCGTTTGAGAAAACCATGATCGACGCGGATCTTTGCGGGAAGGTTGCAAGCTTCTTTCAGGGCATCGATCTGTCGGATAATGCCCAAGCCTTGGATGCGATAGCGGCGGTAGGACCCGGTGCACACTTCCTTGGTTCGGCTCACACTCAGGCTAATTTCAAAGATGCTTTCTACATGCCGACGTCGGCTGACTCCAACTCCTTTGAGCAATGGCTGGCGGAGGGTGGGAAAGACACGGCCCAGAGGGCAAACGAACAGTGGAAGTCTTTGCTGGCAAACTATGAGGATCCCGGCCTAGATCCCGCAATTGACGAGGCTTTAAAAGGCTACATAGCCAAGCGAAAAGCTTCTGTCCCCGATCAGAATTATTTCTAATACCTTTCATCAAAATTCCGCCCTTATTTGAAAGGAAGAAGCAGGGACCAAAGCAGCATTCTTGGTTTCTCATCACGCCATCTCAGACCGAGTTCCATTCTCTCGTGGCTAGTTCCGGGCTCCGAAACATAGGTTCTAAATACACGGTCCCAAAGTGACAGTGTGTTGCCGTAGTTGGAATCATGTTCATGGCGATGCACAGAGTGATGAACGCGGTGCATGTCTGGTGTCACGACAACCCATCTCATCACCGCCTCTATGCTTTTTGGAAGCCGAAGGTTGGTGTGGTTGAACAGCGCCATTCCATTCAGCAAAGCCTCGTAGGCAATCACTGCAAGAGCCAGAGGGCCCAACAAATAAATAGCGCCAACTTTTAGGATCATCGACAAAGCAATCTCAATGGGATGGAAACGGATACCGGTTGTCACGTCCATCTCTTGGTCGGCATGATGAACTTGATGAAGGCGCCAAAGGAGCGGGATCTTGTGGCTGATCAAATGCTGAAACCAAATGACAAAATCAAGAATCAACAGCGAAAGCGCGACTTCGATCCAGAGGGACCAATCCAGATAATTAAAGAGCCCCCAGTCTTTGGCGTTGGCATCAAGAGCTGCACCCACCGCTAGCAATGGCAGCAGCAAAGCGAGAAGCCTCAGAGTGATGCTATCTATCAACAATAGACATAAGTTGGTGAACCAACGCTTAGACTTCTTGTCTCTTTGCCGCCTTTTAGGCAGCAGTTGTTCCAGGCTTGCGAACAAGACAAAGAGCGCTAGAAAAATGCTCAGTCGGATCCAGGCCTGGTTTTCTAACATTACCTACACACGTTCGATGGCTATTGCGATGCCTTGACCGACACCAATGCACATGGTGGCCAAAGCAAGTTTCCCTTTTCGGTTTACCAACTCCAAAGCAGCGGTTCCGGTGATCCGAGTACCAGAAGCCCCAAGCGGGTGACCAAGCGCGATGGCGCCGCCATTTGGATTAACGTGTTCCGCCGCTTCGTCGATGCCGAGCTGTCGCAGGGTTGGGATGCCCTGAGCTGCAAAGGCTTCGTTAAGCTCAATCACATCAAAGTCTGTTGGTTTCAATCTAAGACGGTCACAAAGTTTTTGAGAAGCTGGGGCTGGTCCTATCCCCATGATGCGTGGTTCTACACCGGCCGTCGCTGCTCCTAGGACGCGAACGATTGGGGTAAGATTGTAGGCTTTAATGGCGGCCTCTGATGCAACAATTACAGCGGCTGACCCGTCGTTGACACCTGAAGCATTGCCCGCCGTTACAGTACCATTTTCTTTAAAAGGCGTGCCTAGGCTGGCCAGTTTTTCTAGGCTCGTGAGGCGCGGATGCTCGTCTTTGTCGACGATCGTAGGATCTCCCTTGCGTTGTGGAATAGTGACTGGCGTAATCTCTTGAGCCAAGCGACCGTTGGCTTGAGCTGCAGCTGCTTTTTCTTGGCTGCGCAAAGCAAAGGCGTCTTGGTCCTCGCGGCTAACACCAAACTGTTCAGCGACATTCTCGCCAGTTTCTGGCATGGAATCGATGCCGTATTGTTTTTTCATCAACTTGTTCACAAAGCGCCAACCAAGGGTCGTGTCGTAGATTTCCGCACTTCGTGAGAAAGCAGTGCTGGCTTTTGGCATAACAAAAGGTGCACGAGACATAGACTCGACACCGCCAGCGATTACGATATCTGCTTCGCCGGCTTTGATCATCCGGGAAGCGATAGCAATGGCATCCATACCAGAGCCACAAAGGCGGTTGATGGTGGCACCTGGGACAGATGTCGGCACGCCTGCCAATAACGACGACATGCGGGCAACGTTACGATTATCTTCACCCGCCTGGTTGGCACAGCCATAAATGACGTCGTCGACTTTTGACCAGTCAACGTCAGGGTTACGATCCATCAATGCCTTGAGCGGAACAGCGCCTAGGTCGTCAGTCCTGACTTGAGAAAGCGATCCACCGAAGCGCCCGATAGGGGTTCGGATGTAATCACAGATGAAGGCTTCGTTTGTCATAGTTGTCAGGTCCTACAGTTGGAAAAAGCTACGGATGGCGTCATCAAACTCTGCCCTCCGTTCGATGTTTGAAATATGGGGCGCTTCGAATTCTTCAAGACGCGCGCCAGGAATTGTTTCTGCAATCAGCCTGCCCAGTTCGGGCGGTGTGGCGATATCGACAGAACCGCTGATAACCATAACAGGCAGCGTAACCGCTTTGTTTGCTTCTCTGAAATCCATGTCGCGGATAGCTGCACAGCAAGAGGCGTAACCCCTGGGATCAGCTTGTCGAACCATATCCATCTGTCTCTTAATCGCGCTTGGATCGGCTTTTTGGAAAGCTTTGGTGAACCAACGGTCTACCGTTGAATCTGCGATCACATCCATGCCTTGTTCAAGCACGGTGTTAATCCGATCTACCCAAACCTGTTTGTCGCCGCCTGCGAAAGATGATGTGTTCGCAAAAACCATTTTGTCAAAGCGGTCAACATGATTGGCTGCCAACCATTGCCCTGTCATGCCACCAATCGAAAGCCCAATCCAGTTTGCTGTTTGGATGCCAAGATGATCCATCAATTTGATCACATCTCCACCCAAATCAGCCATGGAATAGTCACCTTCAGCGGTGGAGGATTTGCCGTGCCCTCTCTTATCATAGGCCACACAAGTGAAGTGTTCAGAGAGCCACGCGACTTGGGTGTCCCAAAGATGGAGGTTGGTGCCGAGAGAGTTGGAAAAGACCAGAGTAGGCTTGTCTGATGAGCCCGTCACTTGATAGTGGATCTTGTGCGTATCGAGGTTTGCGAAGGGCATAAAAAGATCTTCCGAAAAGGTTTCAGATCAATTCATAGCGTTGAATGGCCTTGGACGTAAAGGCTCCTAAGCTGCTTTCATCTGTTCTTTCATGGCTAAAGCTGCCACTGCGTATCCGCCGTTGGCTCCATCGACGAAATGAATATGGTCATCCTCCATAGGCGAGGGAACGATACAGGTGATTAGAGCTTCTTCTTGGCTGTGCAGGCCGTAAAAGCAGGTTTCCGCCTGATAGCCGTCCACTAAGATCTTTTCCAACTGGGCCAACTGCTGACTATCGCAATCCACTGTCATTTTTAGGCCATCGTCAAATTTTCGGAAGTCCGTGTTGGATGATACGACTTCGGCATAGCGACGAGCAGAAAAGCCCTTGTAGTCAATGTTGAACTTCGAAAGGCACCAGGCGAAGATCGTTACAAACCTAACCCATCTTTTCTTTGCAGCCTTGTTTGAGGGATCATGTTCCATGGCGACCTCGAGATCAATGCCTTTAGACCACAAGGCATAATCTGGGCCCTTAATGGGAACTGGGCTGCCGCGATCGATTTCGTCTTGAAAAACAGCAAGAGCTTGCTCAGTCAACAGGGTGAAAGCCTCATCGTGGCCTGTGATCGGCAAAATGATGACAGAAAGGATCTGACCTTTTTCGGATTGAATAGGATGCCATCGGCAAGAAAGTCCCTCTAGATTGGGTGGGCCAATTGGTTTGCTGCTCGTGACTTCGAACTCACCAGATTTCATGGCATGCTCTGCCCAGGCAAGGCCTCCACCATCAAACATGGCGTAATCGACATAGTCAGACGGTGCGAAACGGGCGACCCGCACAGTGTGACCGGCATCGTTTATCGCCGAGACGGGCGCTAAAGCGACACGCATTTGCAGACCTAGCGCTTCTTCGACCCATTTCTGACAACTCAGCAAAACATCCCGAGCAATCTCAGCTTTTTCCGCTGGAAGTGCGACGGCAGCGCCATCGCCTCCGAAGACAGTCGGCAGTTCCACGTCGCCAAGACTGTTTCGCATGGCTGAGATCAATGAAGCGCCTGCCATATTGACTTGTTTGTAGTTGCCTTTTGAAATGGCAACCGTGGAGTCGACAATATCGGCCAAAGCGATGAACCAATCGCCAGGAAAATCTTGATAAATGGATGGATCGGCAAGATCTGCAAACCGTCGGTGGATTGGAAGATCTTTGTAGAAAGAATTTACGGTGCTCATCTGATCCACCTTACTCTGTTCTAGCGTTTTCGGCGTTCTGCTCACCGCAAAGTGATCAACACAAATTGATTCGCTTGGTCTCAACAACGATTTGCCAGCTTCGTGAGATGCTTACACCTAGCAGTAAAGCTCTTTCAATCCGAACAAACGTCGAAATAATGATTTATGGTTGTATTATATTACTATTTAACGAGTCAGAATTCGATGGTTTTTGACGTCTAGAGAACAGTAACTTTCGTAATCTTTCTTGAACACCCCCATGAATCTGCTAGGGTCGAGGCTGGTTACTGTAAACCAGGTTTGGCCGGAGTGACCCAATAACAAGACGATTTCTGGTCGATTAGATCTATATGAACAGGGAGTTCTCAATGAGTTCAAAAACATTATTAGGCGGCAAGGTTCCGTCAATCGTTCTTAAGGCAGCGAAAGATGTCAAGAAGGGCAAAGTTTCCCGACGTGAGTTTCTAGCAACAGCTACAGCACTTGGTGTTACTGGTGCTGCTGCCATGTCAATGATTGGCACTAAGCCAGCTGCGGCTGCTGCACACGGAAAAATGGGCGGCGAGCTTCGCATCTCAATGCTGGTTAAGCAAATGACTGACCCACGTCTTTTTGACTGGTCAGAAATGGGTAACACTGCACGCCACTTCTGTGAGCCATTGGTTCGCTGGAACAAAGACTTCACATTTTCACCGCGCCTTTTGGCTGGTTGGGAAGCAAACGAAGATGCAACTGTCTACACTTTGAAGCTACGTGATAATGTAACTTGGAACAACGGTGACAAGTGTACTGCAGAGCACATCGCATTCAATCTTATGCGCTGGACTGAAGGTGACGTTGAAGGTAACTCAATGGCCGCTCGTGTGTCGTCACTGACTAAGGAAGGTGTTGAAATTGTTGACGCGACGACTATTCGCCTCAACCTAACAAAGCCTGACATCACTATCATTGCTGGTATGGCTGACTATCCTGGTTTGATTGTTCACCCTGACTTTGGTGGCGATCTGTCTGCCAACCCAATCGGCACCGGCCCTTACAACATGGTTGAGTTTGAAGTTGAAGTTGGTGCTCGCTATGAAAAGCGTGATCCTGCAGAATGGTATGGAACGGAAGTTTGGGGCGAAGTTAAGCTCGATTCTATCGCCTACACAGATTATGGTAACGATCCTGCTCCTGAAACAGCTGCTTTTGAATCTGGCGAAATTGATGCCAACTATGAGACTTTCCCTGCTCAGGCAGAGTTAATGGATGGTCTTGGTTTCACACGTTCGCAAGTAGCGACTGGTGCAACAATCATTGCTCGTGGTCACCAGTCTGAAGGGTCAATCATGACCAATAAGAACTTCCGTAAAGCTTTGGCACTTTGTGTATCAAACGCTGACATGTTGGAAGTTGGTCAAAACGGCATTGGTTCAGTTGCTGAAAACCATCACGTTGGTCCAATGCACGAAGAGTACGTTGACCTCGGTGAAAAGCCAACTCAGAACATCGAGGCTGCTAAGGCACTTCTTGAATCTGAAGGTCTTGCTGGTGCTGAGTTCACATACTCATACCTTGCTGGCGGCGATTATCGTCAATCCACATCGGAGGCGATGATTTCTCAGTTCCGTGAAGCAGGTTTGAATGTTGAGGCCGACGGTCGTCCAGCATCTGACTTCTGGTCAAACTGGTTGAACTACCCTTTCTCTACTACAAACTGGAATGGTCGTCCTCTGGGCGTTCAGCTCTATGGTTTGGCTTATCGTAGCGGTGTAAAATGGAACGAAGCGAACTACAGCAACGCTGAATTCGATACTCTGCTTGATGAAGCTAATTCTTTGGCTGATCCAGCTGCACGTAGTGTGGTTATGGGTAAGTTGGAAAAAATTCTTCAGGACGACGGTGTGATTATCCAGCCATATTGGCGCGGTATTCTTTGCCATCATACTGATGCAGTTCATGGTTACTTTAAACACCAAGCAAACGAGCATCACTTAGAAGAAGTCTCTATGGGCTAACATTTAGTCCCGTAGTGGGGGCGAGTGGATAACCATTCGCCCCCATTTTATTTTGAAGCCCCTAAGCCGCAGCACCAGTGGCCCACTGAGGACTCAGGCCTATGCTTTCCTTTGCCACCCGACGTTTTTTTATCCTGCTATTAACCTTGTTGGTTGTTTCCTTCTCGGTTTTTGTAGTTGTCGCCTCAAACGAACGTGCTTTGCGCGCTTTGGCTGTTGGTGAACTCGGATCTCGGACAACACCAGAAGAAGCAAAAAGTTGGATAAATAGAGAAATTTTTCATAAATGCCCTAAGGGTGAAAGAGATCTCGCAAATTGTGAGCCCTATCCCGTTTATGAACGCTACTGGGATTGGTTGAGCGGTTTTGTCGTTGGTGATTGGGGGTATTCGATTGTGTTTAAGAAGCACATTCTAGGTTATTCTGAATACAAATTGGATTCTCGGGGTGAGGTCATTAAAGATCGTGATGGCGTCCCAAGGCCCAACAAAGACCCCTGGGGGGTTATAAACGAAAGACTAACAGCGACAGGAATATTGGCCTTCTGGACCTTTATTCCAATGGTCTTCTTCGCACTGTTGGTGGGCGTCATCGCCGGCATGAATGAGGGATCGAAAACGGACCGAAGTTTGTCGGTGCTTTCAATTGCTACTACTTCTATGCCGGAATATGTTTCGGGAATTTTATTTACAGTTTTGTTTGCCACTTCCTTTGGCGTCTTCGCCTGGCTGGCTGCGTTCTTTGATATATTCTCCTTCACCGATACTTGGTTCGACAGTTGGGCCAAACGATCGCCGTTGAAGGCCGTGTCGAACTACGATAAGGACGGCACTTCTTTTGCTGTCTTGTTCTTGCCCGTAATCACTGTGGCAATTTATGGTTTTGGTTACATCGCGCGGATGACCCGCGCTTCGATGGCTGAAGTCATGGCATCACAGTATATACGCACAGCCATTTTGAAGGGCGTACCCCGCCGCAAAGTGGTTCTATCTCACGCACTTCGCAATGCGCTTATCGCGCCTTTCACGATCATTATGCTCCAGTTCCCATTCCTGTTGAGCGGTGTGGTGATTGTTGAGATTATCTTTAATTACAAGGGTTTTGGATTTGCCCTCAACAAAGCAGCGACAAACATGGACTTCAACTTGATTGTGGCTTGTTCCGTCGTCTCAGTGATTGTGGTGTTGTTGACCCAGTTCATATCGGACATCGGATACATTATCCTTAACCCACGCCTTCGTAAGCAATAGGAGACAAGATCATGGTTTTTTTCTCCTTACTAGGTGAAATGTTTGTAACTCTCTGGCCAGTGTGGCTAGCGCTCTTAATCGTGATGGGTGGCTCTTATATGAACCGCCATCGCATGGGTCTCTATGGCCACATTTATGACAGTCCTGTCGGGATGATCGGTCTTTTCTTGGTGCTTTTCTGGGTTTTCTGCGCCTTGCTTGCCGGTTTCATGGACCTTTATGGCCCACTAGAAACCGTCAAAGGCATGAAAAATGCGCCGCTTATGTCGGTGCCGACCACAGTAGAAAATGCCCAACCCTTTATCTTTGGCGGTGACAAGATTCAGCGAGATGTATTTTCGCGGATAATTTGGGGAACACAATTGGTTCTACCAATTGCAATTTTTGCAACTGCGGTATCATTTACGGTGGGTATCACCTTGGGGCTTGCTGCTGGCTACAAAGGCGGTTGGCTTGATACGATCATTTCCTTTATCGCCAACGCGGTTCTGTCCTTCCCTGTGATTGTCCTTTTCTACTTGATCGTTTTGATGGGTAAGGAATCAAATCTGCCAATCGCACTCGCAGGGATCATATTTCTCTTTCCAATTGCCTTGTTGTTTTTTGGACTCTTCGGCTACTTCGGTGGTTGGTCTCGGAAGCTATTGATTGCCTGTTTGATAATCGGGCCATTCTTGGTCTTTGCTTATCTGCGTCTTGCCTACAACCTGCCGGGCCTTGGATGGCTTGCAGATTGGGCGGCGCGAACATTCGGAGGTGGCGACCAAGAAACGGCATCCTCTATCACCATCTGGGTCCGCGATTTCCTTCGTCTGCCTGGTAACATGTTGAACGTTTTTGTGGCTGTCTCTTTTGCATCCGCTCCCGGTGCCTTCCGTATTGTGCGCGGTTTGGCTTTGGACACAAAAACCAGGGATTACGTTTCTGCTGCTGAAACCCGCGGTGAGAACGCTTGGTACATTATGATTTTTGAGATCCTACCAAACGTTCGTGGTCCGCTGATCGTTGATGCTGCGCTGCGTGTTGGCTACACAACTATTCTTCTGGGCACGCTTGGTTTCCTCGGCATCGGCCTTGGTACGGAAAGTCCGGATTGGGGTTCTATGATCAACTTTGGGCGATCTTTGTTGCGGATCTATCCACACATGGTTCTACCGCCAGCGATTGCCATCATGACGTTGGTTCTTGGTCTTAACCTGCTGGCAGATGCCATGCGTGAACAGTCTTTGAAGGATTAGAGCAATGCCATTTGATCAAAATCACGATCCTTCCGTTCCAATTCTTGAATGCGAGGATCTTTGTATCTCCTATTTCACGCGTGCTGGTGAAATCCCAGCCGTTGTGGACTTTAATTGCAAGATTATGTCCGGAGACGCCATGGGCATTGTTGGTGAGTCCGGCTGTGGTAAATCCACAGTTGCGCTCGCGATCATGAACTACATGGGTAAAAACGGCGCCATCGTTAACGGATCAATCCGCTACAAAGGCCGCGATATGCTGACCATGTCAGACGAGGAGCTTAATGAACTCCGCGGCTCTGACATTGCGATGGTATACCAGGAGCCCATGGCTTCGCTCAATCCTGCGATGTTGATTGGCAAACAACTCATTGAAGTGCCAATGATCCATGAGGGTGCCAGCAAGGATGAAGCTTGGGAACGAGCACGTGATATGCTTGCCAAGGTTCGTTTGCCTGATCCAGAACGTCTGATGAAAGCCTATCCGCACCAGATCTCTGGTGGTCAGCAACAGCGTGTTGTGATTGCCATGGCGCTGCTGTCCAACCCTTCCTTGCTCTTGCTGGATGAACCAACAACAGCCTTAGATGTGACGGTTGAAGCTGGCATTGTTGATCTCATTAAGGAAATCGCGGAAGAGCATGGCACATCGATCATTTACATTTCCCATAACCTGGGCTTGATCCTTGATACCTGCCGCCGAATTACTGTGATGTATTCCGGTGAAGCAGTAGAGACCGGCACAGTTCATCAAGTCTTTGATGAAATGCGCCACCCTTACACAAGGGGATTGTTCAACGCGATCCCATTGCCGGGTGCCGACAAACACAGCCGGCCGCTTATTCCTATCCGAGGGCAGTTGCCGCTTCCCCATGAACGGCCTAAGGGTTGTAACTTTGGCCCACGCTGTGATTTCTACGATGAGACGCGCTGCAACGCTGGAAAAATTTATCCCGCGGAAATCACCGAAGGTCACGAAAGCCGTTGTGTTCGTATCGATGAAATTGACTGGGATGCGCCACCGATTGCAGATTACACCTACGAAGGGGCAGTTCTCGGTGATATCGTATTAGAGGTCAAAAACCTCAAGAAGCATTACTCGGTCACCAAAGGCGTTTTCGCAACATCAGAGCAGGTGGTTAAAGCCAACGAGGACATCAATTTTGTCGCTCGCGCTGGTGAGACAGTTGCCATCGTTGGCGAGTCTGGCTGTGGTAAGTCAACCTTCGCTAAAGTCATGCTGGGCCTTGAGACCGCTACTGAAGGCTCGATCATGCTGAAAGGCCAAGAGCTGGGTTATGAGCCTGTCATCAAGCGCTCCCACGATACTGTCAGCCGCTTGCAAATGGTATTCCAGAACCCGTTTGACACTCTAAACCCCAGCCATACTATTGGCTTCCAAATCATGCGCGTTCTTGAGAAGTTCAAGATTGGTGGTGACAAGGATGATCGTAAGGGCATTATCAACACTCTGCTCGACCAAGTGAAACTGCCGCGTGACTTCGCGATCCGCCGCCCACGCCAACTTTCAGGTGGTCAGAAACAGCGTATCGGTATCGCCCGTGCATTCGCCGGGCATCCTGATGTTGTTGTGGCCGATGAGCCAGTGTCTGCGCTTGACGTTTCTGTCCAGGCTGCTGTGACGGGCTTGCTGACAGATATCCAGCGTGAGAACCAATCGACGCTGCTATTCATCTCCCATGACCTTTCGGTCGTGCGTTATCTGTCCGATAAAATCGTCGTTATGTATCTTGGCTACATTGTCGAGCAGGGAACAACGGACGAGGTCTTTGCACCTCCTTATCACCCTTATACAGAGGCCTTGCTTTCGGCCGTTCCTATTGCTGATACATCGATCGTTAAGAAACGCATTGTGCTTACCGGTGAGATACCTTCGGCAATGAACCCACCAACGGGCTGTCCTTTCCAAACCCGTTGCCACCGTAAGATCGAAGGGCTTTGTGACCGCGAGTTGCCGCCGCACAAGAACCTCGGCAACGGCCACACCGTTTTCTGTCATTTGGATCAAGAAGTGTTCGACTCGATGGAGCCCATCATTCAGATGAAGGCTTCCAAAGAAAAACCGAAGACGGAAGCAAAACCTGCTCCAACGCCGAAGAAGGCAGCCCCTAAGGCAAAATCTTCACCAAAGGCCGCAGCTAAATCTGCGGGAACAGTTAAACCTAAGAACATCATGAGCAAGGCTCCAGCCCAGCCCGATGATTTAAAGAAGGTGAATGGTATTGGCCCTAAGTTTGAGAAACTTCTCAACAAGAACGGTGTTTACACATTCCAACAACTGGCTGAATTCAAAAAGGCTGACGTTGCATGGTTGTCGGAGCAGATCGGTACTTTCCCTGATCGTATAGACCGTGATGAGTGGGTTAAAAAAGCCAAGGTTTTGGCAAAGGCCGCCAAAAAGAAATAGTTAAACAACCAAATAGCCTGCAACAGGCTATGGGCTGAAAAGGGTGGAGCGGCTTCGGTCTCTCCGCCCCTTTTTTATGCGTGTTGTCCAGCGACCCAACCCGATGACCAAGCCCACTGAAAATTAAAGCCGCCAAGGTGGCCTGTCACATCAACAACTTCACCAACAAAATAGAGCCCAGGTACTAGTTTTGATTCCATCGTCTTCGAAGAGAGCTGGTCGCTATCTACTCCACCAAGCGTCACTTCGGCAGTTCGGTAGCCCTCTGTTCCCGCTGGAACAAGGTTCCACCGATTGATAAGGTCTCCCAGACGGCGCAGTGGTTGGTCACCGATCTCAGCCAGACGCCCAGCAAGGTTGATGCGAGCGGCGAGCTTCTCTGCTAAGCGGTGGGGGAGTGAGCGAGAAAGAAAGGCCACTAAGTCTGCCTTCGGCTCGTCTTGCTTAGCACTGAGGAGCTCATCGCTGAGGTTTTGATCAGGGCAAAGATTAACTTGGATCGGCGAGCCTTCACGCCAGTATGACGAAATTTGTAAGATGGACGGGCCAGATAGACCTCGATGAGTAAAAAGCAGCCCTTCGCGGAACGACACCTTCCCAAAGGAAACCACCGCATCAACTGACAGCCCGGCTAAGTCGCGACAAAATTCAAGTAGCTCATCTGTAAAGGTTAGCGGTACCAAGCCAGGTCGAGTCTCTATTAAATCGTGTCCAAACTGGCTTGCGATTTGGTAGCCAAAGCCCGTGGCACCGATCTTCGGAATGGACTTGCCACCACAAGCAACAACCAGTGACTTACTCGCAAGATCCCCAATTGTACTGGTTATGGAAAAGTTGTTCGCGCCCTTGGCGATACTTGAAACCTCTGTGCCGTTCTTGATGGTGACACCTGCGTCCTTGGCTTCCGTCAACAACATATCAATAATCTCGACAGACTTGCCATCACAGAAGAGCTGACCGAGCGCCTTTTCATGGTACGCAATACCGTGTTTCGCCACCTTGTCGATGAAAGACCATTGATCAAATTGTTTTAGTGCTGACTTGAAGAAATGAGGATTGGCGGAAAGGAAGTTCTTTGGCGAAGTTTCGAGATTGGTGAAATTGCAGCGGCCTCCGCCGGAAATTCTGATCTTCTCGCCAATACGTTTTGCGTGATCGATGATGAAGACTTTTTGGCCGCGTTTCCCGGCCTCGATAGCGCACATCAGACCAGCAGCGCCAGCGCCGATTACTATCACATCATAGAGTTTGGGATCACTGGCCACAGACTTACCTTTTGCTGGAAAAACTCTATGGCCATCGGGCCGAGAGTTATATAGACAGAACCAGCTCTCGCCATTGGAAAGCCAAAACGTGCCGCTACGCCTTATTATCATCATCGCCCTGTTGCAAGGGATAACCGAATTCCTACCGATTTCGTCCTCCGGTCATCTTATTTTAGCTTGGGAAGCCTTTGATCATTTCGAGCTGATGTTGCCGATAATAACTGAGGCCGACAAGATGGTGATCGATATTGCGGTTCATGTCGGCACGCTGTTCGCCGTTGTCGTCTATTTTTGGCAAGATGTACTCCGCTTGGTGAATGGTTTGTGGGTTATCGTGCGTAAACGCTGGAACTCTAATGCTGAGTTGTTAGTTAAAGTTCTGATCGCCTCCATTCCAGTTATTCTGGCCGGCCTCGTCATAAAGGAGTTTGTCTCCTTGTTCCTGAGGTCACCTTGGATCATAGCAGTGACGACGATCCTTTTTGGATTACTGCTTTGGTTGACAGACCGTGCCACAATGACCGTGAGAAAAGTTGATCACATATCCTACAAAGAGGCGTTCTTTATCGGTGTGATGCAGGTTTTGGCTTTAGTTCCTGGAACCAGCCGTTCAGGCATCACTATGACTGCCGGGCGCATGTTGGGTATGGAGCGGGCGGAAACTGCAAGGTTTTCCATGCTGTTAGCAATTCCGGCAATCGGTGGTGCTGGTGCCCTCGCAGGGTTGGACTTGTTTTTGGCTGGAAACTCTGCGCTCACAGAAACGGCTTTTTGGGCAGCATTGATCTCCTTCGTTGCCGCGATCTTTGCGATCTGGGCGATGATGGGTTGGTTGAAGAGGGCCAGTTTTGCGATTTTTGTCCTCTACCGCCTTTTACTTGGTGGTTTGCTGTTATTCCTCCTCTTCATGGGCAACATTGCGGCCTGATGTATCCGCGAAACAGGTCTCGTTACACTCGGCTTCTGAAGCAGGAGAGAAATTGAGTCGGCAGTACTCTTTCGTTGACAAAGAAGCCACAATAACTCAAAACCGCGCCTACCTCACCAAGCTCTGGTGGCGGAATTGGTAGACGCGCAGGCTTCAGGTGCCTGTTCCCGCAAGGGAGTGGAAGTTCGAGTCTTCTCCAGGCACCACATGGTGAGGGGCGGAAGCCTCCTTCTGCGTTGCTAAATGTTTCTTCACATCGAATAACTGGTCGTGAATAAGTTCAGATAGATGTGAGACAAAAAATTGTTGCCAAGATTTAGGC
>CAJQQJ010000281.1 GCA_905480445.1 uncultured Alphaproteobacteria bacterium
GCATTTGGGAGACAAGGTGAGGGAGCTCTGCATTAGCCTTCTTAAGACCCTCGGCCCAATCAGGGCCCATGTAGAGGCGGCCTCTGTCCTCAGCAAATTCTTTCGGCAGATTTTCACCTGCTGATCCCAATACTATTTTGACACCCAAATCGAACAACTCGCCATCGGTCCAACGGCTAAGCGCCCAAAGTAGCCCCTCGTTGTTATCAGGAAACAAAGTTGGGGTAGGGAAACGGTGTTCAAGTTCACGGATGATGCATTGGCTGTCGCAATAAATGTCAGCTCCGATCTGCATTACGGGTGTCCGTCGATAGCCTCCTGTCAGCTGCAAAAGGAAAGGCTTCGGAGGAATTCTTGGAATTTCAACAGATCGCCAATCAAGGCTTTTTATCCCAAACACGATGCGAACTTTTTCGGCAACGGGTGACTGAGGATATGCGTGGAAAATAAGATCCGGCGATGTTGATGACATGTGTGCTCTATTGTTTAGTTTCTGAGTGTAACTTGATTTTTCTTGGTGTTTCCAATTCCGCTTAAAAGGCCCCAAATTTCGCGAGCTGTCTAGTTTATAAATGACTAGGGTTTGGAACTTGTCAGACACAAATTAAGGCTTGGTAAGCGCTCACCAAAAAAGGTCACCGCCCGCCGCCCCCTAAGAAGAAAAAGTGGTGGTAGATCTATTTCACCAACTTTGTGGCCCACATACCAACTAACATTGCTGGAACGAAAACTAGAACACCACTCGATCCGATTGAAAGTGCTGTTACCGCTGGTCCTGGACAGAGACCGCCAAGTCCCCAACCAACACCAAAGATGGCTGAGCCAACGATCAGTTTGCTGTCGAAATCAGTGCGGGTTGGCCACTGAAACGCCTCGGTGAAGAGAGGTTTCGACCATTTGCCAAGAAGCCAGAAGCCGGGTAATCCAACCGCAATAGCGCCGCCCATGACGAAGGCGAGGCTCGGATCCCATGTTCCGAAGAGGTCAAGAAAGTTTTGGACTTTGGCTGGGTTAACCATTCCTGAAATGATCAGTCCAATGCCAAAAATCAGTCCAGCAATCAGTGAAGCGACTAAACTCATGATGTTGCTCCCAAAACATGTCTAAGGAAGTAGACCGTTATGAAGGCAGTGACCATAAAAGTGCCTGTGGCGACCATAGATCGTTGTGAAAGCCTTGATAGTCCACAAACACCGTGACCGCTGGTACAGCCTCCACCGAGCACGGAGCCGAAGCCAACAAGCAGTCCTGCAAAGATCAAGATCACAGTCGAAGCCGCCATGGTTTGCTCAGCCGCTTGGCTCGTCACTAACTTGTAGAGTGGAGCTGCCAGTAGCAAGCCAAGGATAAAGACAAGAGATTGAAACAAACCGCCGCGGTCAGCGTGGGGCGGTAATATCTTGGAGACAATACCAGAGATGCCAGCGATCCGACCATTGGTTGCCATTAACAACACGGCTGAAATCCCAATCAATGCGCCTCCGGTCAAGGAAAGAAGTGGGGTGAATTCTGTGGTCATGTTACGAAACTCAATCTAGATGTTCAAAATGGTATGTTAGAATCTAGGATTTAGAGTTTTTAAGTGACGAAGTATAGCTTGCCTACGTCTTATGCTTTGCTAAATTGAACGAATGGCATCTATCCCAATTATTTCAATCTCTACTTTGTTCGCAGATCACGAAGGTACAAGGTCGGTTGGTGAAGCAATTGGCAGGGCGGCTTTTGACATTGGCTTCATGATTGTTAGAGGACACCCATCGGAGTTACCAGTTGGTCAGTTTGAACGGAAACTCTTGCTGAAAATCTTCGAACTGCCTGAAGAAGAGGCGCGTTCCCTTTGGAAACGAAACTTCGCACCTGAGAACAAACATATCTACCGCGGATGGTTTCCCCTGTCCTCAAGCAAAGCTAGGAACCGGGAAGGCTTCGAGATTGGGCCCGATGTTTTGCGTCCAATTCCTGCAGGTTATCATGATGATCTGCTGTATGAGGCCACTCCGTTACCAAGCGAAAACCAACTACCGGAAGGATGGTTTGAGGCAGCAAAGGGGTATTATGCTGGTATGGAATCGATCGGTAAAGCTATCTTGGCATCGATTTCAAGAAACCTCCACATAAGCGAAGTCATATTTGAAGATGCTTTCCGTGATGGCATATCCACACTGCGTTTGCTGCATTACCCAGGAAGAGATCAACAAGAAGAACTGCCTGATGATTTTCCGGACCGTAACGTAGAAATCGGCGGTGTCAAAAAGGAACAGGTCGCTAGAGCCCATGTTGATTCTGGCTTGTTAACAATCTTGGCAGTTTGCGGTGTCAAAGGGTTGCAGGCGCAAGATTCAGATGGCAACTGGCTGGATGTACCCTTAGTCGAAGATAGCTTTGTTGTTAACTTCGGTGGCCTGCTTGAGCGCTGGACCGGCGGCAAGATCAAAGCAACCAGACATCGTGTGATTGGTCAAAACCAGAAACGGTACTCAGTTCCTTTCTTTTTTGAACCCAGACCATCGACTTTGATTGAGCCTTTGCCGATCGCAGGCATTGAGCCTTTCGAGCCCTTCCTCTACGGCGATCATCTTTGGGCAACGACAACGAAATTTGTAGAAAACTACGGACTGGAACATTTGCGGCCACATAGAGCGCCTTATACTGATCCTCTCGCATCTTAACTGGAAGCATGGCTTTACTGAGAAACAGCCGAGCTGTCGATCACACGGACGTTAAACCGTCCAGCCCGCTTTCAATCCCTCTAACACTGCTTCCTCGGCTGTTCGTGCAGCAAGACAATCACCTGCTGCTAAGACTTCGCCGACAAAGCCCTCTAGTTGCTCAATCAGATTGTCCACTGGTTCATGTCCTTGGGAAAGAACCAGTGTGTCGACGTCTTCAAAGACGATTGCTTCTTGATTGGCAGTGTGCTGCAAATAAACTGTGTTGCTATCTGCACCATAGAGACGGGTGTATGGGATAATCTCGACGCCTAAGCTTTGAACTTTGCCAACGGCCATATCGCGAACGTAGAACGGAATGGTTTCGCCTGCATGTAGGCCGTTTACAGCTAAACGCACTCTGCAACCATCTTCAGCCAGCTTTTGTGCCAGGCCCAAACCGATCCAATCTGATTTCCAGTCCGCGATGAGGACAGAAGAGCCAATGTTCGCCTCTCCCTTTAAGACTTGCCAAGCGTCAACAACGTGGACGCTCTCATCAATTTCTGTGCCTTTGGGCCATCGTGGTTTGGCACCAGTAGCCACAATCACCGCGTCTGGCTTAGCCTGCAAGATGAAGTCTCTATCCACTTTCACCCCCGTTGAAAGCTTGGCTCCAGCTCGTTCAGCCTCATGAGTCAGGTTAGTGACAATGCCGCCGAATTCACTACGCCCCGGCACGAGCTGTGCAAGTAGAGCCTGGCCGCCGAGCCTGGAAGAGGCTTCAAACAATTCAACGACGTGACCTCGTTCAGCCGCAACTGCAGCGGCCTTGAGGCCAGCCGGCCCACCGCCAATCACTATGATGCGTTTTGGAATATTCACTTTGTCGGGTTTACCGTAAGTCAGCTCGCGGCCTGTTTCGGGGTGTTGGATGCAGGATATGGGGTATCCCTTATGAAAGTGCCCGATGCAGGCTTGGTTACAACCGATGCAGGCTCGGAT
>CAJQQJ010000282.1 GCA_905480445.1 uncultured Alphaproteobacteria bacterium
CTCACCCGATGTCATATCGGTGCCCATCATAGAACTGCTTCCTGTCATGGAGGACGAACCATCACCAAGACCATTTTCAGCCGACGCGGCTAGACCCTGTGACAGGAGTTGCAGCCTCATTGACAAGGCTTCAAATTCCTCCCAATTGGCCCAGATCTCGTCTTTAGCAACTGAAATCTTTTGCTTCTTGCCATCCTTTGGGAACAACTTGGTTAGATTTTCACCAGAATGTTTTTCAATAGCTCGAGCGGCAACTTGGATGGTTTCAGCATCATAGTCCTTTACTCCCTTCACTATCATGGCCAGAGACTTCATGGATTTCCCCATGACCATCATGCCATCCATACGTTCCTTAACGATGCCCATTGCACCAGAATGAGCCAACGCGCCCAATGCCAAACCAACCGAGAGTGTCAAAGCTGAAGCGACCAGAAGTTTTTTCTTCATTATCCAATTCCTTTAATAGAGTAAAAATGGGGATAAAACTGACTAGTCGTTAATCATTCTTAAATTCAGTCACAGTCAGTTTGCCATTAGTACGCTCCGCGATAAATTCAACTTCATCACCTTTTTCCAGGCCATTCAGCATGGTCTCATCTGAGACACGAAACACCATAGTCATTGCAGGCATATCGAGATCGACTAGTTCCTCATGAATGATTGTGACCTTCTTTTTCTTGAGGTTAACTTTCTTAATGACGCCTTTGGTGAATTCAGCTGCAAAGACAGGAGTTGCAACTGTCAGTGTAAGGGGCAACAACAATGCTGTTGCTAATAGTATCTTTCTCATAATGTCATCCTTTCAAGATATAGATTGAGAATTCGAATTACTTTGAATCTTAAGCTTTGCTTTTGGGCTTTGGAGTGATTTGGGTCTTTGAATCATGAGTACGTGCAAATTCTGGTAACTCGCCAGTCCACTCATAGGCTTCGGTTCCTGGCGGGTTTTCGTACCAACCCGGGTCAGAATAATCATCTGAAGCGAGGCCTTCACGGACCTTAACAACAGAGAACATCCCACCCATTTCAAGCGGTCCATGAGGTCCCCAGCCCGCCATCATCGGTACAGTGTTATCTGGCAGTTCCATCTCCATTTCACCCATATCCGCCATGCCTGCAGTACCCATCGGCATATATTCAGGCTGAACTTTGTGGATTTTCTTGGTGATGTTCTTTTTATCGACGCCGATGAAAGTTGGCACGTCATGGCCCATCGCATTCATGGTATGATGAGACTTGTGGCAGTGAATGGCCCAATCGCCCTCATGGACCGCGTGGAAATCAAAAGCCCTCATGCCCCCAACCGGAATATCGATTGTAACCTCTGGCCACCTGGCTTCTGGCTTAACCCATCCACCATCGGTGCACGTCACTTCGAAATCATACCCGTGCATATGGATCGGATGGTTAGTCATGGTCAGATTGCCAACACGTATTCGTGCTTTATCATTCTTGGCGATGACAATTGGATCGATATCGGGAAACAGTCTTGAATTCCAACACCAGAGATTGAAGTCTGTCATCGTCATGATCTTAGGCACGTAGGAACCCGGATCAATGTCATAAGAATGCAGCATGAAGACGTAATCGCGGTCGACACGCATGAATTCAGGGTCTTTGGGATGGATGATAAACATACCCATCATACCCATGGCCATTTGAACCATTTCATCAGCGTGGGGATGGTACATGAAGGTGCCGCTCTTCACGAGATCGAACTCGTACACGTAGGTCTTACCTGGCGGAATTCCAGGATGACTCAAGCCGCCGACTCCGTCCATACCCGATGGCAAAATCATTCCATGCCAATGAATAGAGGTGTGTTCTGGCAACTTGTTTGTCACGAAAAGGCGAACACGATCTCCTTCAACAGCCTCAATAGTCGGTCCTGGGGATTGACCATTATAACCCCAAAGATAGCCGATCATGTCTTCTGACATTTCACGCTCTACGGGTTCGGCAACCAGGTGAAATTCTTTCACCCCATTATTCATTCTATGTGGCAATGACCAACCGTTAAGCGTTACGACAGGCTGATAATCCGGCCCCGATGTCGGGTACAATGGATCTTGTGTAGCCGCTGATTCCATCAACGCTGCTTCTGGTAATCCCATGTTTGTTGTCTTGGACCAGGCAGCAGATGATACCATTGCAGCACCAACGCCTGCACCAGCACCCAATAATTGTCTTCTGTTAAGCATTGTTTGTCTCCTGATCAGTGTTCTGCGCCGCCACCGGCGACCGATTGAGTTTCTCCGCCAACGGAAGCCGCACCGCCGCCGCCATAAATGGCACCGGACAAGCTCGCACTCGCCATCCAGAAATCACGTTTGGCGCCAGCCGCCGTCAAAATGGCACTGATTTTTGCGCGGTTATCTGAAAGGAGTTCGAAAGTGTTGGAGATCATACCGTTGTAAGTGAGGAGGGCTTCTTCCTCGATTTGCTTCCTGAGTGGAACAACCGCATCTCGGTAATGACGAGCGATTTCGTAAGTCGCCAAGTAAGCAGTCTGTGCAGATCTAGCTTCAGAGCGAATGTTGACTGCTTTTTGGGCCAACATCAGTGCTGCTTTGCGGTAAGCTAATTCAGCTTTCCGTAATCTCGCCTGGCCAGAATCAAAGATTGGAATGATAAACTCCAATTCGACTTGCGGGGTTGTTCCCCACTTCTTTATGTCATCTTCGATTTCACGCTCAGTTTCAAAGCCTGCGATCACTTCCAAATCAGTGACATAACGTGTTGCATTGGTAAGGCCATAGGATTTGGCCATTGCTTCAAGTTCAAGTTTCGCCACTTGCAAATCCAAACGACTTCTCAATGCTTCTTGCTCAATGTTTGACTTTTGGCGTACGTGGCTTGGCAATGACGGTAATAAATCCGGTACAAAGTAATTCAGATCAGAACCCCAAAGCCCCATGGTTCTGGTTAGTTCTTCTTTGGCTAATCGTGCCGCTAAACTGGCTTGCGCACGCTGTCCGCTTAGCTCTGCAAAGAATACATGTTCTCGTGCTTGAGCCCCTTTTGTCATGGCTCCTGTTTCACCCAGCTTGAGAGCCAACTCTGAAGCTGCATCAGCCGAGATTTGAGCCTGATTTAGATAATGTACAGATTCAAATGCCGAAACTGCTGTTATCCAGGCATTCCGGGTTTCACCGGCTACACGTAGTGTTTCTTCAACAGCTTTCAGTTTCGCTTGGCGGAACTGATTATCGGCCAATTCCAATCGAGAATTTCGGGTTGCAATTGCCAGTATATTCGCTGCAATCATACCCTCAATGGCTCTAATAGCGCCCAATTCAGGGTGAGCAATACCAAGCAAGCTGATCGACACTTTCGGGTTCTCTAACATTGTCTGTTGCCAGGTGTCAGCAGCAGAAAGACCGACATCAGCGAACGCCACTTGGACACGCTTGTTGTTCAACAAAGCAACGCGGACCGCAGTGTCTACCGATAGTGTTCGCCCCCTAACCAATTCGCTAACTTTGGCTTGGAGCGCTTCAGCGTCTTGCTTGTTTCTGGCCCAAACCGGCTCTTGCCCAGTGATGGCTGCTGTTTTAGCGCTCACTTCATAAAGGCCTCTGTCAGGTGCTGAATGAGATTTCATCTGCTGTACCAAACCACAGCCGCCAAGAAATATTGGGGAAGCAATCATGCATAGTCTCAGGCTACGCTTGATCTCTTTTGATTTGATCATCACTCTGTTTCCTTTACAGGTGATTGCTCTTCATTTAGTTGCTTCCAGGGTTTGGGTTCCACCGGACGACGATGACTGTAGGAGCCAAGCCCGGAGTGGTGATGGACTTTCTGTATCCCTGTTTCAGCATTAATCGGTGAATGAATAGGTAAAATCTTTGGAGGCAGCTTAACTGTGCATCCGCTCAATGTTGCTGTGACAAGTACAGCCGTAAATATTTTTCGCATTTTTCCAAACCTAAAAACAAGATCTCCTTCGAGTCTCAAAAAGGGAGACCCGTGACGTGAACTAACTTGTTTTTAGATTCGTGGGGGACGTTGAAGGGAGAGGCGTGAGATCTGCAACAAGGCCGCTTGCTCCATAGCGGTAAGATCGCTTGTACCGCCAAAAAAGCTAACAGCCGGGAGCGAAAAGACAAAGCTGCTGAACGAACAATATTCGGCACAACAGCTGTCGTTGCTTTTCATTAGATCGTCCAGGCAAGTCGCCTTCGCTACATCACTAAGATGGCCTGCTGCAACATCATCCTCAGCAGGTGACTTATCTCTCACGTGATGTTCAACACTATGAGAAACCTCATGCTGAGATGATGTATCGTCGAACGCAAACGCCATGGAGGCATGAATTGAAAATGAAAGAGACTGCACGAGTACTGCTATTACCAACAATCCTTTAATCCATCGCCCGAAAGGCAAAATGCAATCTATTCTTTTCATATAGCCTAATAGTACCAATACTGCGTTTTTGGCAAACCCTAAAAACAATGCCCTAAACACATAATCGCGAGCACTCTCGCTTCGACTCCTTCAGGCTTCTAAGGGTTCCGTCCTATGGAGAGTCAAGGAAATGTTGTCAGGTTAAATCTGTCGAATCTGCGAAGGACAGACATGGCGTCATCACCCAACACACATATCTAACCGCTCGGTCAGTCGGAAATCATTTCAGGTTTCTTAGACAGGCTCCACGAACAGAATTCGATGAGAATGCAGAACGAAATTATTATTCAAACATGCGAATTTATTGGTATACTCAAATAAAGGGAGACACGATATGAACAGACGGCAGTTTTTGGCAACAACAACGGGTATCGGAATTACCAGTGGCCTAGCTATAAATTCGGGCCACCTGATTTCATCAGCAAAGGCATCCTTCGACCTGGAAAACCCAGCTCACTACAAGTTTTCAGTAGGTGACTTTGAAGTTTTGACGATTAGCGATGGTAACCTCAACATTAGCCCGATCACCAACCTTGCCGTTAATGCAGACAAGGCTGATCTTACCGGTTTGCTGGAACAGAATCGTCTGCCGCTTGATCATAACTATTCGCATACAA
>CAJQQJ010000283.1 GCA_905480445.1 uncultured Alphaproteobacteria bacterium
CGACCAAATCTTGGGCTTCTTCGAGACTTTGACACATGGGTTTTTCAACCAATACATGCGCGCCAGAATCAAGAAAATCGCGACCAACCGGATAGTGAAACTTGGTAGGGACTGCAACAGAAACGCCATCAACTTTGCCGACTAGATCCCGATGATCATAAAAGGCTTCAACACCCAATTCCGCGGCTAGCTTGTCAGCATTTTCTTGATTTTGATCACATACAGCGACAAGTTCAGCATGCCCAGAAAGGCCAAATTTCCTAGCATGAAGAGAACCGAAATAACCAGCTCCGATGACTGCTATACGAGGTTTGTTGGCTTGATTTTTTTCTACCACTTTTGAGCCCAAATCTTTCTATTCACGAGGAAATATTTGTGTGCCACTTCTCCCCCAAAAAGAGACTGCGTCTTATCTCAGATCATGCGAATCGCTTCAATAACAAAGCATGGTAACAGCATGAAAAAACCATCACTTTATATAGCATTACTCACAATTCTGGTCTAAGGATCATATCAGTGACAAGACCAGAATTGTTTATCAACGATTTTCGTTTAACAGGGCGGGCTCCGATAGTGAAAGATATACTGTTCATATTGGACAAGAACAGTGAGCTGACTTTACAGGCCCAGCTGCGTGAACAAGTGACCTCGGCAATCATGCGAGGACATCTTGGACCTGGTGACCCATTGCCATCGTCTAGACGCTTAGCACAACGGCTATCAATTGGCCGAGGGACTGTCATGCTAGCCTATCAAGCGATGGCGGAAGATGGAATTCTCGACAGCAGCGAGAGAAAAAAGTTCATTGTTGCGAATGATCTGGCCGCCTCAAACTTTCGACTTCCCTCCACACAGATCAGAGAGGACACCGACAACACAAGTTCTCAGGTCGAATGGCAACAGCGGTTTAAGCGGGATATCTCAGGCCAGCGATATCAAAAGAAATTGGCAAACTGGCAGTCCCTTCCCTATCCTTTCATTTACGGTCAGGTTGATCCCAACTTGTTTCCAGTGAACGCTTGGCGCGCTTGCTCTAGAGAAGCTCTAGCACGTCTTTCTATTCAGGAATGGGGGCCAGATAACGTAAACAAAGATGATCCTTTCTTGATCGACCAAATCCGGACAAAAGTCTTGTTACGCCGCGGTGTTTGGGTGGAACGCGACGAAATTTTGGTGACTCTCGGCGCACAGAATGCTCTTTGGCTGTTAGCTGCTTTGTTGGTCAACGACGACACAACGGTAGGCCTCGAAGATCCGGGTTATGCTGATGCGAGAAATGCATTTCAGACACGTACATCAAAAATCAAACCGCTCGCTGTCGATGAGGGCGGTTTGATCGTTGACGAACAGCTCGATGATTGTGACTACGTCTATGTTACCCCGAGCCACCACGCGCCGACAACCTCGACCTTGTCCTTGGAGCGCCGCAAGGCATTATTGGAAAAAGCCGAACAACAAGACTTTATTGTCATCGAGGATGATTACGAGGGAGAAATGAACTACGTCGGTGAACCCACACCGGCCCTCAAATCGATTGATCAATCTGGCCGGGTTGTTTACGTCGGCAGTTTTTCCAAGGTCCTCACCCCTGGCTTGCGATTAGGGTACTTGGTCGGTTCCAAGGACCTCATTCTCGCGGCAAGGGATATGAGGCGGCTTATTTTAAGACATCCTCCGGCCAATAATCAACGCTGCGCCGCCCTCTTTCTTGCCAATGGGCACTATGATGCATTCGTCAACAAACTTCATAAAGTCTATCACCAACGCTGGCATCTATTGGCTGAAGCCCTCGATCGTTACTTACCCAATTACTATCGTGCGCCCTCTTTTGGCGGAACATCCTTCTGGCTGTCTGGACCAAAAGAATTGGACAGTGTCCTCCTCGCGGAAAAGGCTTTAGAAAAAGGCATATTTCTGGAGCCTGGTGACGTTCATTTCATGCAGGAGCCCACACCCCGCAACCATTTCCGTCTCGGGTTTTCTTCTATCGCGGATGAGAAAATTGAACCGGGCGTTAAGATACTAGCTGACCTCATCAACGAACAAGTCAAATAGAAAATTCTTGTTCGACTGAACAATGTTCAAGCGGTATGGTTCGACACAATCGCAGCCAAAGCCACGGAGGCAAGTCTCGCCGCCGGAGGGTCAGCTCTCGATGTTACAATCACAGGCACCTTTGCTCCTAAGACTAATCCAGCTGCTGTTGCCCCTCTAAGGTAAACCATTGATTTAAAGAGAATATTCCCGCATTCAATATTTGGGACGACAAGAACGTCAGCTTGGCCCGCCACTGGATGATCGATCCCTTTGATCCGTGCTGCCTCTTCAGAAACAGCGTTATCAAATGCAAATGGCCCACCAACAAGAGCCGAACCAAAGTCTTGTTCAGCCAACCAAGCCGCCTCCTCGGTGAGGGGCATTGCTGTTGAAACGGACTCGCTTGCAGTCAAACAGGCCACTTTAGGAGCAGACATTCCCAACGCTTGAGCAGTCAAAACAGAATTACGAACGATATCGAGCATTGTGGTTCGATCCGGCGCAACGTTTAATGCAGCATCGCTGATCAAAAAATCACGATCACTGTCAGGAGCAGACATGTGAAAAACATGTGACAAGCGTTTACCAATACGAAGGCCGGCTTCTTTGTTCAGAACCGCACGCAACAAGCTGTCAGTATGAACATGTCCTTTCATAATCAAAGACACATCCCCCTGAGAAGCAAAAGCGATCCCAGCAGCTGCCGTTTCTTGTTCTCCAGAGCAATCCGAGATCTCCACTTGAGAGATATCCCAATCTATCTTTTTGGCTAACTCAGTAATCTTTTGTTTTTCGCCAACAAGAACCGGATCAATCAAGTTCAGCTGTGTCGCTTGCTTCGCGCTTTCAAGCGTTAAAGCCTCAGCTGCTCCAACTACAACAGTTCGCACAGCCGGAAAGGCCTTGGCCTTACTCAAAAGTTCAGGTGAACAGACATAGGATCCTGAGAAAAGCATTTGTTTTCCTTGGCCGATTAAGCGGCAATGTTGTCGATAAGTCGTGCTTTGCCCAACCAAGCCGCAGCCAATAGTCTTGCGGGGCGGTTGGTTAGACGTCTGTCTGAAGGCACTAAAGTTTCAGCGTCGGAGTAAGCAAAGTAGTCAATTGATTCAAATCCAACTGACAGCAAATACTGTTCACTGTCCCACAAGACTTTGCTAATGGCCTCACCGGCTCCAATTCTATGCTGAGCTTGGGTCAAGGAGTAATATAGGTGCGGTGCCGAAATTCTTTCGTTCTCAGACAAATAGGCATTGCGCGAAGAAAGCGCTAGGCCGTCATTTTCGCGGACAGTATTCCCACTTTCAATAGCAACAGGAATATCCAGATCTCTAACCAGTCGTCTAATTACTAGCAATTGTTGATAATCTTTTTCACCAAAAATAGCGACGTCTGGCAAACATTGTAACAGAAGCTTAGTGACGACAGTTGCAACACCGGAGAAAAAGTCCGGTCTTGTAGATTGACAAAGCCCCTCTCCAACGCCGGCCACTGTTATCGTTGTTGAGGCGTCGCGTTGATACATTTCCTCTCGTGTTGGCATGTAAAGAACATCTACATCCAACTCCGTCAAAAGCTGGGCATCACGCTCATAAGTTTGAGGGTAGCTCTCAAGGTCTTCTCCTTCGCTAAACTGCTTTGGATTAACGAAGAGCGAAACGATCACACGCTGACAGCGATACTTAGCCTGACGGACAAGACTAAGATGCCCCTCATGCAAGGCACCCATAGTTGGCACCAAAGCCACGGTTTCACGGCTTTCGTTGTAATGCTGAATTAAGCGACGTAAGTCCTTCACATTGCGCACGGTGCGCATGCTGTACCCCTAACCATTTTTGTGGAACATTTTGAACAAAGAACGAGTCGAATTATGCAGATTTTTTTGTGCACAGGCAAGGATATACGATCCGCCTTCTGATGGCAAAACTAAACCATCTCTCGCTGCTGTAACAATAAATTGACCACAGGAAATCTTGCTAATTATCACCGGATCGCTAAGTTGCGGGCACTTGTTTAACAGGAGTCATGAATGCTGGAAAAAACAGCGGCAGAAGTTCGTTTTGACCTAAATGCGAAATTCCGCGATCCCTTCACTACAGCAAAGGGAGAAACGCGTGCATCCGTTCGCCTTCTTAAATTAGAAACATTGTGGATCAACACGGGTACGATCTGCAATCTGACCTGCCGAAACTGCTACATTGAATCCAGCCCTACAAATAATCGTTTAGTGTATATCACTAATGAAGAAGTCTGCGCTTACTTGGAAGAGATAGAACGCGGAGAACTGCGAACGAGAGAGATAGCCTTTACTGGTGGCGAACCGTTCATCAACACAGAGTTCGTCGCTATTATCACTAGCTGTCTCGAAGCAGGTTTTGATGTTTTAGTTTTAACAAATGCCATGCGCCCCATGATGAAAGTAGCGGACAAATTGCTAGAACTGCAATCATTGTACGGGGAACAACTGACACTTAGAGTTTCGACAGATCACTATAGCACAGAACTGCACGAAGAAGAACGCGGTGACAATACATGGAAACCGATGCTCAAGGGGCTAAAATGGCTTTCCGATCACGGTTTCAACATTACCGTTGCAGGGCGCACTTGTTGGAACGAAGACGAAGCTTCCATGCGTGCAGGCTACAAAGTCCTATTTGCTCAGGAAAACATTCGGATTAACGCCGACGATCCGCATTCACTCGTACTGTTCCCTGAAATGAGCGAAGGTGCTGAAGTTCCAGAGATCACGACGGCATGTTGGGACATCCTAAACGTTTCGCCCAAATCTATGATGTGTTCATCTCAAAGAATGATCGTGAAAAGAAAAGGTGCCGAGAGGCCTACGGTCGTCCCTTGCACCCTGCTGCCCTATGACGAGCAGTTTGATTTGGGACACGAATTGTTGCATTCGGACAAAACTGTTCAGCTCAATCATCCACATTGTGCAAAGTTTTGTGTACTTGGTGGGGGATCCTGCACTGGCTAAAGTAAAAGCGAGCCCGCTGAATTAGTAAGAAGATGTGGAAGTTTCCAGATCCCACGGATGTTTGCCAGCGAATTTCTCAACAACAAAGTCAATGAATGCACGAACCTTTCCAGCAACATATCTGTTGGCAGGGTAAAGCACGTAAACATCCACTGGATCACGATGATCGTGTACCAAGATTTCCTTTACTATCCCCTGCCTCAGTGATGGTCCACAGATGAAGTCCGGCAACACCGTGACACCTAAACCAGCGATACAGGCTTCAAGCACGGCACGTCCGTTGTTGCTTTTAAAGTTGCCATTAACTGGGACTCTCACCGCCTCACCATTGTGTATATAGGTCCAATGATAAAGATCGCTTGCGTAAGAATAGAGCAAGCAATTGTGTTTCGACAAATCCTGAGGTTCACTGGGCTCTCCCATCTTCTCCAGGTAAGATGGTGCTGCGATCGTCTTAATTCCGCAGGACACAAGCTTACGCCCTCTTAGCGTCGAATCATTTAACCGGCCAATTCTGACTGCGAGATCATAGCCTTCGTCAACCATATCAACGTGACGGTCGTTTAACTCCAGCTCGATTTCAATATCAGGATATCTGGTACAAAACTCAGCGACCAGCGGCGTTATATGCATGGTCCCAAAAGTCATGGGTGCAGTTAGGCGAAGTTTGCCTCTAGGGTTTTTTTGCAAGTCGGTAAGCGCAGTTTCAGTGGCATTTACTTCTGAAACAATACGTTGACAGTGCTCATAGTACTCGGTGCCGGCTTCGGTTAAGGAAATCCTTCTAGTGGTCCGGTTTAGCAATCGGATGCCTAACCTGTCTTCCATATGGGAAATAGTTTTCGAGACAACGGCTTTGGAACGACCAATGCGTTCAGCAGCTCGTGAAAAAGAACCCTGCTCCACGACGTGCAGAAAAGTCTCCATTGCATAAAGGCGATCCATGTAGCCTCCCTTTCGCTAAACCACATTATTGTCTCCTGTAACGAAACAATCAATGGTCTAGAGTTGACTCGCATAGCGATTTGTCCTTAATCGCGCCAGCAATTTATCCCAGCGATGACTAATTCCATAGGAAGACAGAAACAATGAGCAATATGAAATCAAACTACATAAACGGCGAATGGGTCACGAGCTCAAATGGCCGCGAAAACTGGAACCCATCTGATCTTGATTCCATGGTTGGTGTTTATGCAGTCGCTGATGAACAGCAAACACAAGATGCAATTGCTGCTGCTCAAGCAGCCTGGCCAAAATGGAACGCGGTTGGTATTGAACAACGCGGCACTATTCTTACTGCCATCGGTGATGAGATCATTGCGCGCAAAGAAGAGCTTGGTCGTCTGCTCTCTTCTGAAGAAGGCAAGCCACATGCTGAAGGCATGGGTGAAGTTATGCGTGCCGGCCAGTTCTTCCAGTTTTACGGCGCTGAATGCCTAAGACAGATTGGTGATTTCGCACAGTCCACACGCCCAAATGTTGAAGCCGACTGCCGCCGCGAGCCTGTTGGTGTTGTTGGTATCATCACACCATGGAACTTCCCGATTGCCATTGCGGCATGGAAAGCAGCACCTGCTTTGGCTTATGGCAACTCAGTTGTCCTTAAGTCAGCCGACCTTGTTCCAGCATCAGCATGGGCATTGACTGAAATTATTTCACGTCACGGTTTGCCCAATGGCACGTTCAACCTTGTTATGGGTCGTGGTTCGGTTGTTGGCGAGGCCATGATTACTTCGCCAGATGTTAATGCAATTACCTTTACCGGATCTGACCAGACAGGCCGTCATATTGCACGCGCCGCTGCGGAAAACCTAACCAAGCTTCAAATGGAAATGGGTGGTAAAAACCCTATTGTCGTCCTCGACGATGCCGATTTGGATACAGCTGTTGCTTCAGCGTTAAACGGCGCGTTCTTTGCAACTGGCCAGCGTTGTACAGCCTCTTCTCGTATGATCATTCAAGAAGGCATTCATGATCGTTTTGTTGCTGCACTTACGGATAAAGTTAAAGCATTGAACGTCGGTCACGCATTGGCCGAAGGTACCCAGCTCGGACCTGTTGTTGACGAAAAGCAGTTCGCTACGAACATGGAATACATGGATATCGGCAAATCAGAAGCCAACTTAGTTTGGGGTGGCGAAGCTCTTGAGCGTGAAACACGCGGCCATTACATGGCACCAGCTCTGTTCACGGAAGCAAACAATCAAATGCGTATTTGCCGTGAAGAGATCTTTGGTCCTATCGCGGCTGTTATTCGAGTAAAAGACTACGACGAAGCGTTGGCTACTTCAAACGACACGCCATTCGGCCTGACATCTGCCATCATCACTTCTTCCTTGAAATATGCCACTGACTACAAGCGCAACTCTGTTTCCGGTATCGTTGCGGTTAACCTGCCATCTGCTGGCGTTGATTATCATCTTGCATTTGGCGGCAGAAAAGGCTCATCATACGGTTCACGTGAGCAAGGACAATATGCAAAAGAGTTCTTCTCAACCGTTAAGACAACTTACACGAACCCACTTTAAGGGTTGATCATAAAGGTCTGAATTATGGCTGATCTTGATAAAATGGCTAATGTCCGCATCGACGGGCTACAGTATTCAAACTATGACAGAGAGCTCTTTGAGGATCTCATCACCGCTGGTTTGCATACTATCCACGTTACTTTGGCTTACTGGGAGGATGCGCGTCAGTGCATGACTTTGTTCTCCAAATGGAACCGCCATTTTATCGATCATGCCGACCTGATTATGCCAGTGAAAACTGGTGACGACATCGTCAAAGCAAAAGAACTTGGCAAGGTTGGTATTGTTTTTGGAGCTCAAAACTGCTCTCCAATTGATGCTGAACTTGGTCTTGTTCAGGTGATGAATGATCTCGGCCTCAAGTTCATGCAGTTGACCTATAACAACCAAAGCCTAATCGGCGCAGGTTGTTTTGAGGATGAAGATCCGGGCATATCGCGTTTCGGTAAGAACGTGATCGCCGAAATGAACCGTGTCGGTATGGTTATCGATATGTCCCATTCAGCAGAACGAACTACTTTGGAAGCGATCGATATCTCTTCCAGACCAATAGCCATTACTCATGCTAACCCTACAACATTCAAAGCCTCGCGCCGTAGCAAGTCACATGCCGTTTTGAAGTCTTTAACGCAGCGTGGTGGCATGCTTGGTTTCGTGCTCTACCCTCTTTTCCTGAAAGACGGTGCTGACACTAAACTCGAAGACTTCACAGAGATGGTAGCGGACACAGCCGACAAGTACGGTGTCGATAACATTGGTATCGGCAGCGATCTCTGTCGTAAATGGCCTTACGAAGTTGTCGAATGGATGCGCAACGGCAGCTGGACTCATGAAACTGTTTATGGTGAAGGCGGTGCCGGTGTCAGGGAGTGGCCAAAGCAACCACATTGGTTCCAGAAGTCATCGGATTTCTTCAAGATTGAAAAGGGCCTCGTAAAGCAAGGCTTCCATTCTACCGAAATTGATAAGATCCTTGGGCTTAACTGGTACCGATTTATGGATGAAAGCTTTAAACCAGCTTAAATTCCGATTGTTTCGTTTTTGACACTTAACTGTAGCAAAAGACGGTAATTGTTTCCAATCCGCAACAAGTTTACATCTCCCTCATCATAAAGAAGGAGACAACATGGGTTTGTTAGTAAATGGCGAATGGCATACCGATTGGTACGATACGTCTAAATCTGGTGGCAAGTTCGAACGCAGTCAGGCACAGTTTAGAAATTGGATTGTAGCCGATCCAAACGCTCGCTTTCCTGCAGAAGCTGATCGCTATCATCTCTACATCTCTCACGCTTGTCCTTGGGCCAATCGAACAGCAATCGTTCGCAAACTCAAACAGCTAGAAGAAATTGTTTCCATCTCAGCTGTTGAAGCTTTTATGGGCGACCAGGGTTGGACCTTTGGTCCGGATGGCGACCCAATCAACGGCAAGTCTTTCGCTTATGAGATCTACACAACCGCTGATCCCGATTATTCTGGTCGAGTAACCGTCCCGATTCTCTGGGATAAAAAGCTGCAAACCATTGTTAGCAACGAGTCTGCTGAAATCATTAGAATGTTCAATTCTGAGTTCACGGCCCTGACCGATAACCGCTTAGATCTTTATCCAACTGACTTGAGAGCAGAGATAGACGCAATCAACGAACCAATTTATCAAAAGGTTAACAACGGTGTCTATCGCTGTGGTTTCGCAACTACGCAAGAAGCCTATGAGCTTGCCTTCCATCCCCTTTTTGACTGTTTGGATGAGCTCGAAGACCGTTTGTCTAAACAGGAATATCTAGTCGGCAGCCAGCTAACGGAAGCTGATATCCGCCTCTTTACGACGCTCGTTCGGTTTGATGCCGTCTATGTCAGTCATTTCAAATGTAACAAAAAACGGATAGCTGACTACCCAGCTCTTTCACGCTATTTATGTGATCTTTATCACAGAAATGAATTTTCTAGCACCATAGTCATGAGTGAGATCAAAGAACACTATTACGGCAGCCACGAATCAATCAACCCCACCAGGATTGTGCCAATAGGTCCAGAATTGAATTTTGTCTAAGCTCACTATATAGCTCTCTGCAATTGAAGGCACAGCTACACACTAAGTTAACTGCCGCACTGCCTCACGAACGTTTTACTGTTACATGCGACAGAAAGATTGCACCTCAACAGGATTTGGTTTTTGTGTTTAATCAGATCCAGGAAAACATCGGGTAAACAGGAATAGATTTTATGCCAATCAAGAACACCAAAGAGTCTTACGGCGCGATTACCAAACTGTTTCATTGGGTCATCGGACTAACGCTGCTGTTTAACCTTGGCCTCGGCAAATATATGCATCAGTTGCCCAACACTCCAGACAAGTTTCAACTCTATGCCCTGCATAAGTCATTGGGAATAACGATCTTGATTCTAGTCGTTTTGCGCGTGATCTGGACCTTGGCAAATCCCAAACCGCGAATGTTGACTGAAAACATGAAAGGCTGGGAAGTAAAACTCGCAAAAGGCGTACACTATGCCCTTTATGCCTTAATGATCTTTGTGCCAATCACTGGATGGTTGATGAATTCCGCTTCTGGTTTTCCGACACCACTCTTCAATATCATGACTGTGCCTAATCTGATTGCGCCCGACAAAAGCCTTCAGGAGGTTTTTGGTCAAATTCATGAAATTCTAGCCATGGCCTTCATTGCGATTTTCCTATTGCATTTAGCTGGCGCACTGAAACATCACTTCCTCGTCAAAGATCGCACTCTGGTGCGTATGTTGCCATTCAATAAGAAATAGGAATTCGTTCATGAAGTTAGCACTCCCTATTATCGCTTTAGCACTTCTATCATCCGGCCCAGCTCTCGCTATAGACTGGACAGTCGATAAAGAGCAAAGCAGTCTAACCTTTACAGCCACCCAATCTGGGTCTGAGTTTACCGGTCACTTCGGGGCTTTTGATGCAACTATTACTTTGGATCCTGCAAACCTAGATGGCGCTGGCATCAAAGTCTCGGTCGACATGACATCTGTTAACACTAACGCTTCTGATCGTGACGCTCAGCTGCCAACGGCGGATTGGTTTGACACGGCACAATTCACTACGGCAATCTTTGAAAGCGCCTCAGTCGTCCATTCAGGTGGGAACAGTTATGAAGCCTCAGGCAGTTTGTCGATAAAGGGCGCGGCAAAAACAGTTACACTTCCGTTTGAGTTGACCGTAAATGGCAATCAGGCATCAGCGGTTGGCAGTCTCAATCTTGATCGCTTGGATTACTCTATCGGCTCCGGTAACTGGGCAAATGAATCAATGGTTGGTTTTCCGGTTACGGTTAACTTCTCTATCGAAGCTAGTGCCAATTAACGGCCAACAAAAGTCATTGAGCTAGCGACGGTTCAGCATTAGGATCATTTGGATTTACAAATTCAAGGCGATCCCTAGTGTCACTGCATGAATGTTCCATCCAAGAGATAGCCGATGAAGTCCAGAACGGAACTTTGTTGGGTGTTCCTGCCGACTACAGCGGTGTGCCGATGGCCTTTGTTCGTGAACTCATTCGCCAAGGCAAAAGCGAGCTAGATCTATTCTGCTTGCCGCAATCGACACTACAGGCAGACATGTTGATTGGCGCTGGCTGTGTACGGTCAGTGGAAACAGCCGCTGTTACGCTCGGCGAATATGGTCAGGCCCCTTGTTTCACTCGGTTTGTGCAAGAGGGTCGCCTGAATGTCAAAGACAGTACTTGCCCGGCCTTGCATGCTGCACTTCAGGCTACAGAAAGAGCCGTTCCTTTCTCACCACTCAGAGGTCTAATAGGCTCAGATTTGGTGAAACACCGCCCTGATTGGCAAGTGATCTCCAACCCCTTCTCCGATCAAGAAGATCCTGTCATCTTGATTCCCGCAGTGTCACCAGATGTTACTGTCATTCATGCTCAAAAAGCAGACAAGAATGGTAATGTTTGGATCGGTCGCCGCAAGGAAGTGGCGACACTGATCCACGCTTCCAAACGAAATTTTGTGACGGTCGAAGAAATCGTCGACACTGATTTCTATGAGGATGAAGTACTCGCCGCTGGTGTTCTTCCAGGGTTTTATATCGAGGCGATTGCGGTGGCGAAGGATGGTGCTTGGCCGCTTGCGCTAAGTGATCGCTATCCAATCGACGAAGCACATCTAAAGGATTATGCAACCCGGGCTAAAACTGAAGAAGGTTTTGCCACCTATCTCGCAGAAAATTTGGCCGCTTAAGACAATGGCATTCAAATTAGAAGAACTGTTAATCTGCTGCCTCTCGCGCAAACTCCACAAGAAGAGGCACATTGCTATCGGAGCCGCCTCCCCGATCCCCGCTGGCGCTGCCTTCATGGCAAGAGAAGAAGCCAACAAGGGCATGCACATAACCTTGCTTGCCAGTCAAAAGCATAACCACTTCACAGACGGCAGCAGAGAGCTCTTTGACGCCGCAGCTCAAGGGCGGATTGACGCGTTCTTTCTCGGCGGCGTTCAGATTGACGGACAAGCGAACATTAATCTTATTGGGACTGGTGAGTATCCGAACACGCAACGACGCTTTCCCGGCTCTTTTGGGTCAGCGCTTATGTACTACGTCGTACCCTCGGTCTTTCTTTTCAGGCTACAGCACAACCGTCGCTCGATGGTAGAGGCTGTGGATTTCATTTCTGCCCCTGGTTTTTCACCGCCCGAGGTCTATCGTCCAGGCGGGCCAGTCGCTTTGATAACCGACAAATGCCTCTTTGCTGTTGATAGCGAAAAACAAAGGTTTCGCCTCGAAAGCTTGCACCCTAATGTGAGTCTCGAGGAAGTTATAGATCTAACTGGCTTCGCATTCGATTATGAAGAAAATCCACCGACAACAGAAACACCAACCAGCAGTCAATTAGATTTACTCCGCGGGACAATCGCGCAAGAGATCGCTGAGTCCTATCCCCTTTTTGCTAAACAAACATTTGGTATCTAGAAAGCCAACACTATGACCGAAAATACAGGGGCCCTTGCTGGGCTAAAAGTCATCGACCTCTCCCGCGTTCTAGGTGGACCATACGCCACCCAGATCCTAGGTGATCACGGCGCTGAGTTAATCAAGGTCGAGCCACCAACAGGTGATGAAGTTCGCACTTGGGGACCTCCTTTCAAGGACGGCGCAGCCTCATACTTCATAGGCGTAAACCGAAACAAACGTGGCATGTCGCTAGACTTCCGCAAAGAGGAAGCGAAGGAAATACTCTTCAAGTTGCTGGAAGACGCCGACGTATTGATTGAAAATTTAAAGGCTGGGACGTTAGAAAAATGGGGCCTTGGTTACGAAGACGAATTGAAAACGCGATTCCCGAAGCTGATTTATTGCCGCCTGACAGGTTTCGGCGTTGATGGCCCCCTCGGCGGACTGCCCGGCTACGATGCCGCTATTCAGGCCTTTGCTGGATTGATGTCGATCAACGGAGACCCACAATCTGGGCCAACAAAACTTGGTACACCCATCGTGGATATTGGCGCTGGCATGATGTGTCTCAATGGTATCTTGATGGCCCTCTATGAGCGCCAAAAGTCTGGCTTGGGACAATGCATAGACGTTTCACTTTTTGATGCCGGTATTGCTATGCTGCACCCACAGGCTCCCAACTGGTTCCTATCTGGTAAAGATCCTGTACCAATGGGCAATGGCCATCCAAACATTACACCTTATGATCGCTTTGATACGGCAAATGGCCAGATATTCCTGGCTGTTGGAAACAACAAACAATTCAAGATATTCTGTGATGAACTTGGTTTGGATGGTGTCGCAGAAGACGTACGTTTCGTGAACATGGCAGACAGAAACACCAACCGACCTGCGCTGAACGAGATCGTCAGCGAAGCTTTATCGAAAGTCGATGGCAAAACCTTCGCTGAGCATTTGCTAAAAATCGGTGTACCAGCCGGTCCCGTATTGTCGATCCCTGAACTCATGAATCACCCTCACACCATCCACAACCAAATGCGTGTGGAAAAAGACGGTTATGAGGGTACAGGTATTCCGATCAAATTCAGCAGAACCCCAGGATCTGTTCGAACTGCCCCTCCTGTCTTCAACGGTGAGACTAAAACCATTCTGCGCGAACATGGCTATAGTGACGATGAAATTGCCAAATTGGAAGCGACAGGAGCCTTCCCGTCCACTTGATCCATATCAAAGCAGGAAAATAGCACTTCGGCTAATCTAGCTATATTCTTTGAAGGGAGATAAGCATGACGAAGCAGAAGTTAAGCGCAACTCATAGATCCATCGAGGGCAACGTGTTCTGGCTGAATAGTAAATCATTGATTACACGGATCGCCGCCGGGAAACTAACAGGTTTCCTGATCGGCGTAATTGGCTTCTTTTCCATGCCCTATCTATGGCCAGACACCAGTGACGCGTTCAGATGGGCCATTCTTTTCTGGTACATCACACTGGGAGCCTTCATTGCCATGTTCGGCATCCTTACCTGGCACCCAATCCTCAAGTTCTCCATGCCGTGGTGGTTTAGAGGGTTGTTTTTCGGCGCTTGGATGAACTTCTTGCTCGTTCTCTTCATCTATGACCGTCTAGCAGCCATGATGTTGCAGTGGCCTGGTGCAGACAGTGCATTCACCTCGCCTTATTGGATGGTTCTGGAAGGCGCAATTGTTGGTTTAATCATAGACTTCGCGGCCACGAAATTAGTGGGCGAAGGCAGCGAATTGCTAATTCCTGAAAAACCGACGCTGTAGGCTAACGGCTTTTCGGTCGAACCTGCAGTGAAGGAATGACATAAAACATTGCCATCGCCATCATGGCTGCGGCGGCGGAGACGAAGAAGGCGGGCGTATAACTGCCCGTCCAGTCCAATAGCCAACCAGAAAACCAACTGCCAAATGCGCCACCTGCCCCCAAGCCAATAGTCGTGGCACCGTATACTGCGGCTACATGGTTTGGGAAATGGTGGGCGACCAAACTGGTGAAAACTGGGCCGCGGGATCCTTGCGTAATCCCAAAGAAGAAGACGTAGCCAATCAAGAAGACGCCAAGATGTGTTTGACCAATCAGCGCCAAACAGAGAATGCCGATTGCACTGAATGAATAGCTAAAGGTTAGAACAAGTTTGCGGCCAAAAATGTCACAAAGCCAAGCAGTAAAAATCATCCCGACAACAGAGAGAGCACCTGCAATACCGTAAGCCGTAGCAGCAGTTAGCGGCGAATAACCATTCTCAACCAAGTAGGCCACAGATTGAAGAGCCACGGCGTAAATCGTCACAGCAGTTAAGAAGAACGCGATTGTAATGGCCCAAAATGGGATGGTTGAGAAAGCCTGTAGCAACGAGCCAAAATGCTCGCGGGCAGATACTGGTTTGGGTTTTGAATAAAACGCTGGGTTACCAGCCGATAGCTTCGACCAAGGAAGCAGCAGAATAAACGGGCATATGACTAACAAAATGGTGCCCATGATTTGGTAGGTTGCTCGCCAACCGTAAGCCTGAATCAAAATCTCGGTCAGTGGCGCAAGTGCAATAACACCTGTACCCAGCCCCCCATAGGCCACGCCCATCGCTAGAGTAAGTTTGCCGTTAAACCATCTGGAAACCAAACCTGCTGCTGTCACCATTCCAATCGCTGCCACACCTATACCAGCGCCAATACCAACCCCGAAGTAGAGCTGCCAAATACCTTCAGCAGAAGAGGCAAGCAAGAAGCCCAAGCCCATGATCGAGAAACCAAACCCGTAAGTCATGCGGGCTCCAAATCGATCAAACAGCCAACCCATAAAGGGAGCCATAGCACCATGGGCCAGCATATAGACACCATAGACGGAGGTTACTTCAGACCTGTTCCAGCCAAATTCATTTGTTATGGGCAAGACGAAAACCGCATAGCCTTCACCTATACCGCGTGCCAGAACATTGCACAGCGTGACGATCAATAAGACCGCCATGGCATAGGTCATCGGTGATTTCACGAGCTACTCTAAGCGCCGAGTGCGTTCGAAACGATGTCGATGTCTTCCGGATTATTCACTTCCCAAATTCCGCGGCCCTTTGCATCAACAACGACGGCTTTGATGGAGATTTCATTTTCCAAGAAACGGAGCTGCTCCAAACCTTCTAAATCTTCCAACAAGCCGGGCTCAAAATCACAGTAAGTTTCAAGCGCTGAAAAACGGTAAGCATAAACACCAACGTGGTGAAAGACAGGAATTTCGTCGGTCTCCGCATAAGCTTTGGATGTGAAAGGTATGACCTCCTTGGAGAAATAGAGCGCATTCCCTTGGTTGGAAAGCACCATCGTCGTGCCACCAACCAGACCAACTGAACGCTGTTGTTTAAAGCGATCAAAGCTCTCAAGATCACACCGCAAAGCTGGAGTAACAACTTGGACACTGCTGTCATCCATTGCTTCGATTAACGCCGTGATAAAATCTGCAGGCGTCAAAGGTGCATCACCCTGCCAGTTAACAACAACCTCAGGTCTGGGATCTAGTTGCTGCGCTGCCTCATAGACGCGCTCGGTACCATTGCGACAATCAACCGAGGTCATCAAGACTTTGGCACCGAATGCCTCGCACGCGTCTTTTATCCGGTCGTCATCAGTCGCAACATAGATATCTGCTATCTCTGACAATACCTTAGCTGCTTCATAAGTGCGCTCGATCAGCGGCTTTTCTACACCATCCGGGCCTTTCAACATTGCGGTGAGTGGTTTTCCTGCAAAACGAGATGAGCCCCAGCGGGCAGGAATGATGATGACTGGTTTCATAAAGGCGACCTTAGATAAACGTGTATCGCCTACATATCACCGCTCTCAGGCCCTAGCTAGTCCTCATACTGGTCATGACGCTTCAACCAAGCCATGGAATGCGCGAGCTCATTCTCATAACGGCCCTTAGGCAGCAAATCCATGTAATGATAGGCTGCATTCAACATGTCTAAACCACGTGAGAAACAAGAATAGGTATGGAAAACTTCACCTTGGTCATTCTTGTAGAATATCGAAATTCCTGGTGCTTCCGACATCGGAAATCTTGATGGACTATAATTGTATGTGCCAGTCTCCTGCTCGATTTGTTCTGCAGTGAATGAAACATTGAAGTCATGATTGAAGTCACCCCCGAAAGAGGAAACCCAATCAAAAGACCACCCCATGCGATCTCTGTAGGCATGGAGTTTGTCTAACGGTGCATTGGAAACAGAAACCATTGTGGCATCGCGATTCGCAAGGTGAACCTGAAAGCCGTCGTAGCCATCTGCCCAGAACGAGCATGACGTGCAGCCTTCCTCCCAATCTGGAGCAAACATAAAGTGCTGGACAATCAATTGGCTGCGAGTGCCAAAAAGATCTGAAAGCGACTTCTCACCCTCAGATGTTTGAAACTGATAGTCTTTGTCAATTTTCACCCAAGGCAAGTCCCGACGCGATTTGCTTAAAGCATCACGTTGACGGGTAAACTCTTTCTCTTGTTTCAGATGCTCGACCCGAGCGTTCAGCCATTCCTCTTGAGAAACGACTTTGTTTTTCACTCCAGACATATCAGTCTCCTTCTTTATACTAGTTTGTTAGAAGACGTTTGAGCCGATCAATCATCGACACCATGGCCTGCTTTAGGCACCAAAAATGTTCTTTCGTATTCGATCACAGACACCCCGTCCTGGTTTCGACCAATGGTTTTAATCGTCACCAAGCCTTGGGTCGGACGTGATTTAGACTCACGTTTTGCCAAGACTTCACTTTCAGCATAGAGAGTGTCACCGTTAAACACCGGCGCTGTTAGTTTGATCTTATCCCAGCCGAGGTTAGCAATCGCCTTCTGGCTCGTGTCAGAAACTGACATACCGCCAACGATCGCCAATGTTAGGAAAGAATTCACCAAAGGTTTACCGAATTCTGACTTCTTTGAATACTCTTGGTCGAAGTGCAATGGATGAGTGTTCATGGTCAAAATTGTAAACCAAGAATTATCAGCTTCGGTCACTGTGCGACCAGGTCGATGCTCGTATGTAACCCCTACTTCGAAATCATCATAGTATCTGCCTGGATCGTCTCTGTATCTAGTTTCACTGATCTTCTTGACACCCACGGCATTTCTCCTAATTGTGTTACCAAACAAGCTCTGCCCCAGTCCTACTGAATGGGAACCGAGGCGTAAATACAAAATACCAGGGAGTTGCCATGCTAGGCCTAATGCAAGATCGCCCGATGATGATTTCATCAATCCTTACTTTCGCTGCACAATATCACGGTGATGTGGAAATTGTTTCGGCCACTGCCGACAATCCACGCCATCGTTACGGTTATGCAGCCGCCCATAAAAGAGCCTGCAAACTAGCGAATGCTCTTACGCGCTATGGTGTGAAAACTGGCGATAGAATTGCGACTTTGGCCTGGAATGACTATCGTCACTTCGAGCTCTATTTTGGTGTGTCCGGTATTGGCGCAATCCTTCACACCGTCAATCCTCGTCTCTTTGCAGATCAACTAGGTTATATATTTAACCACGCGGAAGACCGGCTGTTGTTCATAGATCCTCAGTTCATTCCACTGGTTGAGCAACTCGGCACTCAATGGACGTCAATTGAAAAAATCGTTGTGTTGGCGCCAGCCGACAAGATGCCAAATACAGCCGTCGAGGGGCTAATTTCGTACGAAGAATTCATTGCGTCGGAAAGTGACTCTTTTGATTGGCCAGAATTTGATGAGAGAACAGCATCCAGTCTTTGTTACACGTCGGGCACGACGGGCAATCCAAAAGGTGTTCTCTTTTCCCATCGTTCAACTGTACTGCACACACTGACTGTAGCCGCTGCCTCTAACATGGCGATCATGCCAGAAGACAACTTCCTCCCAGTAGTCCCTATGTTCCACGCTAACGCATGGGGAACCCCTTACATCGCTCCGACCGCTGGCTCAAAAATGGTCTTTCCGGGCGCTCATCTTGATGGCCCACGCCTCTACGCTCTCCTGGAAGAGGAAAAAGTAACGATGAGCGCGGGTGTACCAACAGTCTGGCTAGGGCTACTCAATCACGTCAAAGAACAAGGGGTTGGCTTCAACTACTTGAAGCGTGTTTTGATTGGTGGCGCGGCTGCGCCAGGTGCCATGATCGACACTTTTGAAAACGACTATGGAGTCCTTGTCAACCACGCCTGGGGTATGACCGAAATGAGTCCCGTGGGCACAATCGGCAACATCAAACGTTGCCACTTAGACAAACCCAAGGAAGAAATTTTGGCCCTGAAAAGAACGCAAGGACACGCCTTCTGGGGCTGTGAATTGAAGATTGTTGACGACGAAGGAAACCGATTGCCGGAAGACGGCGAAACGACGGGTGACCTTTATGTTAAGGGCTACTTCATTACCTCAGGCTACTACAACAATCCTGAAGCTTCAGCAGAAGCCTTCGACAAAGGTGGTTGGTTCCATACTGGTGACGTTGCCTCCATTGACGGTGACGGATACCTTCGCATTACAGATCGTTCAAAAGATGTGATCAAATCCGGTGGCGAGTGGATTAGCTCCATTGATCTAGAGAACCTGGCCGTTGGACATCCTGATGTTGCCGAAGCGGCTGTTATCGGTCGCCCTCACCCCAAATGGGACGAACGGCCCTTGTTGATTATCCTGCCACAAGATCCGGCCAATCCACCTAGTAAGCAGTCCGTTTTAACCTTCATGGAAGGCAAGATTGCAAAGTGGTGGATGCCAGATGATGTCGCCTTTGTAAGCGAAATTCCACATACAGCGACCGGAAAAATCCAAAAAACAAAGTTAAGGGATACTTTCGCTGACTTCAAATTTTCTTAAGAGCAGAAAACAGCCCGGTCTTAGTACCAGCTAATGTTTGTATCATCTGCCTGCGCAAGTAAGGGACTTTAGCCATCGGGTGAAAGGTCAGATCTCTGACCTTGGAAAGCAATCGACTATCGGATTGAAAAAAGGGTGTCAGATAGTGGCTCATCATTTGGTAAAAGCAAACTTGTTTTTTCCGCTGCGCTTCGTAGTGACTTAGAGCTTCCTCGACATTGTCGATCTCTGCCAAAGATCTAGCGAGCTGTCTTGCATCCATGAGCCCCATGTTGGCACCCTGCCCTAACTGAGGACTTGTCGCATGGGCCGCATCACCAACAAAAACCAACACGCCCTTTGTGTAAGATCTCAGCGCAGTGTCGTGATAGGTGGCTAGCGTCAGTTGCTCATGCAAGGAAAACTGTCCAACATAAGGCGCTGCTTTTGGCCAGATAGACGCTACTTCTTCTTTCCAATCGTCTAGAGGCCGGTTCCGCCATTCGTCATATCTATGGTGTTTCAAGCTCCAGAAGAATGCTGTCTGGCCATGACCAGATGTAGAAAAAGCAGCACCTAGTGGCAGTAGGCCGATCATGACCCCTGCATCAACATAGCGCTGGATGAGAACTGATTGATTTTGATCCAGCGGTTCCGTTTCACAGACGCCCCACAGAGCCCCAAACTCATAGAGATTATCCCGCCTGATATCGCCCTGCATCTTTCGTAATACCGACCCAGTTCCTGAGGCGTCTACAATAAGATCAAAGGGTCCTAACTCCGTTGCATCTTCTCGAAGCAACCAAACCTTCTCGCCTTCGTGCAAACAGTCAACAATCCGGTGAGATGTTTCAATCTCGACATCAAGAGACAAAAGCTTGTTGTACAGCAGCTCGAACAGTACACAGCGATGCATACCAAGCGCGAAGGCCGACTCATCAAGAACGTCATAGGATAGATCGAATATCTTTTTGCCATTGTCAGTGTCGCCAAAAATCCGA
>CAJQQJ010000284.1 GCA_905480445.1 uncultured Alphaproteobacteria bacterium
CCCCTATTAGTGGAGCCGGTTTTTCGCCAGTTCTGGCAGGCTTGTTATCGGCGGGTGTTATTATAGCTGTCATCCATAAGCATGAGCGCGGCACTTTCACAGACCTGTTTGACTCCTTTCATGTCGGTGTAAAGTACGCGCTGGCGGTAGGGGCAGCTTCTGCTGCTGTTGGCATAGTAGTAGGCGTTATCAATACAACCGGCGTCGGCTTCCGCCTTGGCTTCATGGTAACATCAAGTGCCGCAGATATGGCAGATAGCCTGCACGTTGTTCTAGGGGTGATTCCTCTGGACATTTTCACTCAGGCATCGATCCAACAGTTCCTATCGCTGGTTATGATCGCGATTGCCTGTATCCTGATGGGGGCGGGGTTGCCAACTACCGCGCTCTACATCATGCTTGTTGCTGTGGCTCAGCCTGCCTTGGCGCAGCTTGGCGTGCCACCGCTCGCGACCCATATGTTCGTACTCTATTACGGTGTCATATCAGAAATCACGCCGCCGGTCTGTGCCTCGGCCTACGCTGCTGCTGGGATAGCGGGGGCCAATCCGTTCAAGACAGGGCTCAGTGCCTTCACGCTCGGTATTGGCAAGCTCATGGTGCCGATGGTATTCGTTTATGCACCGACCATGTTGATCGTGATCGAAGGGCACTTTACGCTGGTCTCATTCCTGCAAGTCTCGTTGTCTTGTGCTTTGGGTGTCTTCCTAATCGCGACGACGGTCTCCGGTTACTTCCTGATGATGCTGACCGCCTGGATGCGTGCTGTGATGTTGATCGCTGGTCTGCTCTTGGTGGCACCCAGTTGGGGCAGTGACATTGTCGGTCTGATAATTGCGGCGGGAATGATCGCGCTGCAATTGGCGATGCGCAAGCAGACGGCATAAGACCTTGGCTAAAGAAGAAGACAAAAACGTCGTAGTATTGGGTGCCGGCATCGTTGGCATCTTCACGGCCTTGTCGTTGTTGGAACGCGGCTTCAAAGTCACTCTGGTGGATCGCGATGGTCCGGCAGAGGGCGCCAGCCACGGCAATGCGGGCGTCATCTCCCCGTGGAGCGTCGTGCCGCAAGCCATGCCAGGGATTTGGAAAAATGCACCGAGGTGGTTGATCGACCCCGAAGGTCCGCTGTCGATCCGTTGGCCTTATGCCCCGCGTTTGATCCCCTGGATGCGGCGGTTTTTTCAGGTTGGAACAGAGCAGCAATTGCCATCGACGGCGGATGCTATGCTTGCCCTCAACCGCCCCAATGTCGACCTATACCGCTACCATCTCAAAGGTACAGGCAAAGAGCATCTGGTGGTGGACAGTGTTTATCTCCACGTCTTCCGCAACCCCGACGATGTCGATCCCAATGGCCTGGGGTGGCGCTTGCGGGCCGAGCGCGGTGTGCCGTTCGAGGTGCTGAACGTGGGAGAGCTGCACGAGATGGAACCGGCCCTGTCACCGGATTACAAGGCGGCCTTCCTGATCAAAGATCAAGCCCGCGCTACCGACCCCGGCGGCATTGGCAAAGCGCTGGCCGAGAAGGCGCTAGAGATGGGAGCAGTTTTCCTGCGGGCAACGGTGCAGCGTATTATCCCGCAAGAGGGTGGCGGTTACAGCCTTGATTGCGGCGACACACAAATCGCGGCACCACGATTGGTTCTAACGGCGGGAGCATGGTCCGCCCGCTTGTTGGCGACGTTAGGGATCAAAGTGCCGTTAGAGGCAGAGCGCGGCTATCATTTGATCCTGAAGAACCCAGGCATCAACGTAAATTATTCCGTCATGGACGTGAAGCGCTACTTCGTCGCTAGCTTGATGGACGCAGGGGTGCGCTTAGCTGGCACCGCTGAGTTCGGGGGGCTGGACGCTAAACCCAACTATGAGCGTGCGCGGATGCTGAAGGGTTTAGCGCAAAGCCTGTTCCCTGCCATCAATTCAGATGACACCGTGGAATGGTCTGGCATCCGCCCCTCATTCCCGGACAGCCTGCCGTGCATCGGTGAAGTACCGGGACACAAGGACCTGATCGCCGCCTTCGGGCATAGCCACTACGGCTTCGGCATGGCACCACACACGGGAAAGTTGGCGGCGATGGTCGTGAATGACGAGACACCAAACGTGCCGATGGAACCCTATAGGGTGGATCGGTTTTAAACAGTTCTGTCCGCGTTTTACTCGCCTCCCCCTTCCCCCCAAAAAAACGTCATCCTGGAATCTTCGAAGAAGATATCCAGGATCTTTCTGCCAATGAGATACAATCGGAAGGAGATCCTTGGTCAAGCCAAGGATGACGTTTGCTTGGGGAGGTGCCACATTAAAGGTTCGTGATGAACCGTAAAAAACCTTCCAACGTCGGGAAGATTTTGACATTAAGGGTTTCGGACGGCGAGACTTTTGGTGACGGGCTTTTCCAGTTGGGCATCATCGCTACGGGGAAATCATCACAGTGAAAATCGGTTAGACCGGAAGATCGTTCCCCTGCTGAAGAAAATCGACGAAGCGCTTTTTGGTTCCATCCATGGTGTCAGATTTCCAAATGGCCATGGTTTGCAACTCTTCTGACATATCCTGGATTGGGATGACTGTTAGGCCAGTTCCTCCCGATTTAGAGATAGACTCGGTCAAGACGGTAATGCCCATACCACAAGAAACTAAGCCAAGAATTCCTGCAGTATTGAAAGCCTCCTGAATGACCTTCGGCACGAAACCGGCCCGGCGGCAAAGTGGCAATAAGTAGGAATGAAAATGTTCCCAATCCTTCGAGGAGCCATGAACAAAGTTCTGCTTGGCCAATTCTTCTAGTCTGACAGTTTTTCGGTTGGCCAATGGGTGGTCCTTGTAGACAACACAAACAAACTTCTCCGATTGAACTAGACATTGATTGAGGCCGGATCTGTTGATTGGCCCAGTGACAAATCCAATTTCAAGCTCACCTTCATCGAGCTTCTTGAGTTGAATGTTGGAAACATCATGGTGAGGCTTTAGCACCAGACCTGGTTGGACATCTTGGAAAGCTTTCAAGATTTGCGGCAAGGATCCTGCCATCGCGTTGTCGGTGTAGCCAATACGCAGGGTTCCAATTTGCCCGGAATGTGCACGCTGTGTATTTTCAGCGCTTTGCTCGATGAGATTCATAGCATTGCGACAACCGTCCAGAAAAGTTTGCCCTGCTTCTGTGATTTGAACATGACGATTTGAACGATGAAAGAGACGCACGGACAGCTCGTTTTCTAAGACTAGAATAGCTTTACTAAGCGCTGGTTGAGCTATCCCAAGTTTCTCAGCTGCGCGGCTAAAGTGAAGCTCTTCAGCGACAGCGATAAAGTATCGGATGTGTCTTAATCCAAAATTCATGATGCCATTTTGTTATCAATTATGAACTCTTTGATATTGTACACATAACAAAGCCTGTGTCATGGTCGATCGATAAGAAAAACTAAATCGACAAGGAGAGATCAATGAAACTGTTTAATCTCAAGACTTTGGCAGCTTCAGCAATGGTGCTGACGATGTCAACGACTGCGGCTTTGGCTGCGGACGTTACGATGAACTTGGGCTTCGGCGCCCCGGAAAAATCACTTTACGGCAGACTGTCAACTATCTTCCAAGGCAAAGTTGCTGACTACACGAGCGGCAGCGTGGAAGTTAAAATCCGCTGTTGTAACCAAATCTCGACTGAAGACGAAGGCTTCAAAGCCATGCAGTTGGGTACAGTCGATGCTTTCATCATTACAGCTAACAACGTGTCGCCACACTGGCCGTTGATGGACGTAACTGTTCTGCCTTATGTATTCCAAGGCACAGCGCACCTTGAGCGCGTTGTTGATGGTCCAGTTGGTGATCTGATGAAAAAGCGTCTACAGGAAGATACTTCTGTTCACCTGCTAACTTTTGGTCCAGCTCTCTACCGTGACTTCTACAATGCTGTTCGTCCGATCAACACGATGGCTGATATGGATGGCCTCAAGATCCGCGTACCAAAGAACGAAGTGATGCTTGCAACGTTTGAAGCATTCGGTGCAAACCCTATTCCTTTGGCATGGTCTGAAACACCAACAGCGCTACAAACAGGTACTGTTGATGGCGGTGACAATGGTACATCCTTCATTAAAGACATGAAGTTCTATGAGTTTGAGCCTCACCTCGTTATCCTTGAGCATTTTGTAGCAATGGCTCCATTGTTTGCATCTGATCACTTCATGAAGCGTTTGAGTGATGAGCAGCGCGAGCAAGTTCAGCGTGCAGCAACAGATGCTGGTGCGCAGTTCCGTGTCGAGTTACTGACTGAAGCTGAAGACGTTCGCACTTGGTTGTCCACAGAAGGTGGCATGGCGATGACCAGACCTGACAAGACTGACTTCATCAAAGCGGGCCAGCAAGTTCAAGCTGATTTCGCAGCGAAACGTGGCCAAGAATTTGTTGACCTCGTGAAGGCGATCCAAGACGCCGCAGATTAATTAACTCCAATTGCTTCGAAGGAGTTTTTAACGACTCCTTCGAAGCATTTTTCTTTTGTAAATTTGTTTTTGGGGACCCGCCATGGTTGTTTTGAGGTGGTTAGAGCAGCATTTAGAAGAACTGATCTGTTGCTCTTGCCTAGTAGTGATAGCAGTCAGCGTTTTCTTGCAAGTCGTGGCGCGTTACGTTTTTTCGATTGCCCTTCATTGGACTGAAGAAGTTGCAGCCTTTGCAATGGTCTGGGCGGTGTATATGGGTGCCTCACTTTGTGTTCGCGAGAGATACCATATTCGCATCATGGTGGCTGTCGCTTCTTTACCGCCGAAGATGGGTCGGTTCGTTATTTTCATTGCTGATGCTTTCTGGGCATTTTTCAGCTTGTTTATGGTTCAAGTTAGTTGGGACTATCTTGCGGTTTCCTGGAAATATACGTCGCTGACGCCTAGCCTTGGCATAAACCAATTTTACCCGCAAACAATTCTGTTTATCGGCTATTCGCTCATGTTTCTGCGGTTGCTGCAAACCTATGTTAATTGGTGGCGCGAAGGGGCAGAAGGGCTGCCTGGCATGCTAGAGGAAGACCTCGATATGATTATTCCAGAGCAGGAGAAGCCTTCATGAATCCGCTCGATTTATTGGACTTGGTTAGCCCGCTTCTCTTACTAGCTATCACTTTTATTGTATTGACGATAATGGGTGTTCCGCTTTTTGTGTCTGTTGGTCTAACCACCGTACTGGCACTCTTTCTTATCGACATTCCCTATACACTCATGGCGCAGACAGGCTACGCTAGTTTGACGCCGTTCCCATTGCTGACAATACCGCTATTCGTTCTGGCCGGTCGCTTGATGGAAGTTGGTGGCATGGCCACGCGAATGATTGGGATCGCCACCAGCTTGGTCGGCGCTTATCGAGGCTCAATGGGCCTTGTCACAGTTTTCGCCTGCGCGCTTTTTGCTGCTTTATCAGGTTCAGGACCGGCGACAACTGCCGCCATTGGTTCAGTCACTGTACCAGCGATGAAACGTGACGGTTATGACGTCCCCTTCGCTGCAGCCATCACAGCCAGTGGCGGGGCATTGGGAAGTCTAATACCACCTTCCAATCTGATGATTATTTACGGCTTGGTCTCCGAGACCTCGATTCCTCGACTTTTCCTCGCAGGGATGATCCCAGGCGTCATGATCACCGTGTTGCTGATGATTACGACATATATTATAGCTCGTCGTCGTGGTTACGGCGGTAGTGGCGATCCATTTTCTTGGGCTCCTTTTGGTAAAGCTGCTTGGGATGGTAAGTGGGCAATCGGTGCTCCAGTGCTTATTTTGGGCGGTATCTACGGTGGTGCTTTTACGCCGACTGAAGCGGCAGGTGTCGCGGTGTTCTACTCGCTCTTTGTTGGATTGTTTGTTTATCGGGAATTGACTCTCAAGAAGTTGATTGAGGCTTTGCGGTTCACTGCCCTGTTGACCGGTATTTTGATCATCATCACGCCGACCTTGGCCTTCGGTCAGTTGACGGCATTCTATGATATTCCAACAGCAGTTCAGCATGGCATTACATCAATAACGACAAATCCAATCTTGGTTCTTTTGCTGATCGGCATTTTCTACATCTTTATTGGCACATTCATGGAATCGCTGGCGCAGATCGTTCTGTTTACCGCCGTCTTTTTACCACTGGTTACCTCGCTGGGTGTCGATCCAGTCATGTTCGGTATCCTAACAGTCATCACCTGTGAAATCGGATTTTTGACGCCTCCGCTGGGAGGGAACCTGACAGTGGCATCCAGGATATCCGGCGTATCGATTGAGAGGATATCGGTCGCCGTTTTGCCTTTCATTCTGGCCTACATTATCGGCATGGTCGTTTTGATTGTCTTCCCAGATCTCACAACTTTCGTCCCTGATTGGTTCTACGGACCATCCAAGTAAGCCTGACAAAATAGGAGTAGCAGCATGTTCGACATCATTTTGAGAGGCGGAGAAGTCCATGATGGTACGGGGGCCGCTGGCTTTGTTGGCGACGTTGGAATCAAAGATGGTTTGATCAGTGAAATCGGAGACATTGAAACCAATGAAGCCGCAGAGATCATAGACGTCACCGGCCTTGTCGTTTCACCCGGCTTCGTCGACATGCACACCCATTCGGATTTTACCCTGATTGCTGATGGTCGCGCGGAAAGCCAAGTGCACCAAGGGGTCACGACTGAGGTCATCGGACAGTGTGGTATCAGCTGTGCGCCAGTTTGCTCACATGCAGCAATACGTTCTGTTTCGCCCTGGTACACTGATAAAGCCAAGCACACCAATTGGCTTAGCTTTGGTGAGTACCTCGACACATTGGACGCCAGCGGCTTGGGTGTGAATGTTATGGCTTTCGTTGGCCACGGCACAATTCACAGAGCTGTAATGGGTGATGAACTCAGAGCCGGGGATCCCGAAGAAGTCGCTGAAATGGCGCGATTGGTTGATATTGCTATGGACGAAGGTGCGGGTGGCTTTTCTTCCGGGCTTGAGTATTTTCCAGGCATTCTGGCTGCACCTGATCACCTTGTCCCCATGTGCGAAGTCGCTGCTAAACGTGGCAGGCTCTACGCAACCCATGTCCGTAACCGCGATACGCACTACGACCTAGGCTTCACAGAAGCCATGGCGACGGCCCGGCAATCGGGTGCCAAGTTACAAATCTCTCACATTCAGCCAAAGTTCGGTGCACCAAGCCATGCGATGGAGCATACGCTTGAGATGATCGAGCTGGCGCGCGGTCACGATGTTGATGTTTCTTTCGACATCATACCGCACGATTGGGCTCACACATTGATGGCCGCCATTCTGCCCAAATGGGCGCAGGCTGGCGGCGTGGAAGAGATGTTAAAGCGTCTTGCAGATCCTGAAACGAGAGAAAAGATCAAAGCCAATCCACAGCCTATGTGGTTGATCGTTAAGGCGCGTCAATGGGAAGACATTGTTCTCCTGAACGCAACGGTCAACAAAGATATCGTTGGTGCTGATTTTGCTGAAATCGGCAAGATGAGAGGCGTTGATCCTTATGACGCTGTTTTGGATATTCTTCTTGAGGAAGGTGACAACGTGATGTCCACGATGTGGTCGTCTAGATCCTTCCAAGACAAAGATCTTGATTTGTGCTTACAACAACCAGAATGCGCCGTGATCTCTGATACGGTGGCAATAGCGAATGAAGGTGTTCTCAAGGATCACATTGGTTCGCTTAGTGGCTACGGTTGGGCGGCGCGTTTCTTACAGTATTACGTCCGTGATCGGCGTGTCCTTGGTCTTGCAGAAGGCTTGGCGAAGATAACGTCAATACCAGCGGAGCGCCTGGGCCTTAAGAGACGTGGTAAGCTTAGGGCAGGCTATCACGCAGACGTCTGTGTCTTTGACCAGGTAAACATTGCCAGTAATGTGACGGCAAAGCATCCTCGTCGCTATGCTTCTGGCATCGCGCATGTACTTGTCAATGGAAAGCTTTCCATGCGGGACGGCAAAAGAACTCAGAGCAATGCCGGACGTGTAGTCCGAGATTTCGCAGCTTGATCCTTGTCGAAACTTAGCTGATTCAGAAATCAGTCTTGAATCTGTACAAGTGCGTCAACGGCGTAGCAGCCTTCTTCTAGAATGAAGAGTGGATTGATTTCGATTTCTTGAAGGGCTTTCTCTTGTGAAAGGGCCAAAGTCTGCAACTTCACTATGGTAGATAACAAAGCCCGGACGTCTGCTTTTGCCTGACCTCTATAACCATTAAGTAGCTTGCTGATCTTCAGTTTAGAGATCGCTCTCTCGAAGTCGCTTTCGGTCGCTGGCAACAATAAAGTGACAGCGTCGTTTAGGAGCTCTGTTAAGATACCGCCGCTGGCAAGCGTTAAGGCCCAGCCAAACTCGGGATCCTGTCGTACTGATGCCAAAAGCTCAGCCACGGGTTTTGCAACCATCGCTTCAACCAGGAAGAGATCATTGGCTGCCTTGGGCTGGAGTTTCTTCACCGATGCGGAAATTGACGCGACTGCCTCTTCAACTTCCTTTGTGCTCTTCAGATTGAGCGCCAAAGCGCCGACGTCAGATTTATGTGCAAGGGAGGCGTGAACCATTTTGATGACAACTGGAAAGCCTAGGCTTTCGGCTGCTGCTGGTGCCGCTTCGCCGTCGACCAACAAACTGCTTGGAACAGAGATACCAGCGTCCTTTAACAAAGCTTTGCCTTGGTACTCATCAATCAAGTGATTGCTGTGTTTCGGTTGTACAAGTAAGTTGGTCAAAGGTTCGGCCAGGAGTTCATTTCTGCGATTTTGATACCAAGCAGCAGAGGCGATGGCCTGGAGACACTCGTCGATCCCTTGCATGGGGGCCACGCCATTTGAAATCAGATAGTCTCTTGTTTCCTGATCGAGATTTTCAGGAATTGTGCTGCAAACCGCAGCCGGGGTGTTGTGAGTTTTTGCGGCCTCTACAAAGCTGCCTGCATCGTTTGAATAATAGATTTTGCCCTCATCTAACCCAGGTGCGGGATAATCCTGCACGATAACTGTTGCATCGTAACTGTCGGAAAGGAAGGATGTGAAAACGGGCAGAGTTTTTTCAGGGAACCCCCAAATGGGTGTCGTGTAGTCGAGAGGGTTTGACAGCGTCGCCGTAAGTGGCAAGAGAGCGGGGAGATCTGTTTTCACTTTCTGGGACGGTTCAGTGAATTGGAGACCGACCTTCTCGGCGTAATCGGCCAGCATAGTGGCACCGCCACCGGAACAGGTGAAGCCACCAACACGAACGCCTTTCGGCAAACCGGCGACGGCAATAAATTTGACAGTTTCCAGCAGTTGCGAAGGGTTGTAAACGCGAATGACTCCTAACCGGTCGAAGAGTGCATTGTAAAGATCGTCAGAACCAGAAAGCGAACCTGTGTGGCTGATCGTTAAGGCCGAGCCGATCTCTGACGTGCCGGTTTTCAAAGCGATGATGGGTACTGAGCGTTCCAAGGCCTTTAACGCTGCTCTTTCGAAAGCTGGAACGTCTTTCAAGCCCTCGATATGCAGGGCAATCACTTTGACTTCTGGGAGGTCAACAAGGAAGTCGACAAAGTCCTCGAGACGCAGCGTGGCCTGATTGCCAGCCGAGATCATGTAGGCAAAGGGAACTGATCGTTGGCTCATAGTTAGATCTGACGACAGCATACCGCTTTGAGTAATGATTGCTGCGCCATAGCCTGGGCAGGATCCGCCATGGGCAAAAGGCCAGAGAGCCACATCGTCAACGTAGTTGATCATGCCATAACAATTGGGCCCGATGAGTGCCATATCACCAGTGGCTTCAATCAGGCGCGCTTCGTCTTTTGCACCATCTTCACCCATCTCACCGAAGCCAGCCGTATAACAAATTACACCGCCAGCACCCATCTGGTTTAACCGAGTGAGACAGTCAATGGCAGGTTCTTTAGGTATGGCCAGAAAGACAGCGTCTGGAGCCTCCGGTAGATCCTCAACAGAGGCGTAGCATTTGTGTCCGCCAATCTGGTCGCGCTTTGGATTGACTGGCCAAAAGTCACCGCTAAACCCGCGTCGTTTGCATTCGTTGGCCACAACCTCAATGTCGCGTCCGCCGATGGCAGCAACATGGCGAGGTTTGAGCAAGCGGTGCAGATTGGCTTTTTGAGTTGGGGTCATCTATTTCGCGTCACTCGATCAGGATTTAGGCACCAAGTGGGCGCAAGATAGCCCGTGAAATGATGTGGCGCTGGATCTCTGACGTGCCGTCCCAGATGCGCTCCAATCGCGAATCACGCCATAGGCGCTGGATAGGCATTTCCTCCATTAGTCCCATGCCGCCAAAGATCTGAACTGTATTGTCCGCAAGGCGATTGAGCATCTCAGAGCAAAAAACTTTGACCATGGCAGCATCGCTGTCGGTCATACGATCTTCGTCGGCGCGTTTGACAGCATCTTGTACCATTAAATCGGCTGCCCGCATTTCAATCGCCATGTCGGCCAGCTTGAAGGATGTGCCTTGGAACTTTCCGATCTGTTGCCCGAACTGTTTGCGGTTGGCCGCCCAATCTGATGCGAGATCAAACAAGCGTTCCGCTTTGCCACAGCAAGAGGCTCCGATCCAAATGCGGCCCATACCAAGCCATTGCCCAGCCAACTCGAAGCCTTTTCCTTCTTCGCCAAGGATCTGATCAGGGCCAAGGCGAACATCGGAAAAGTCGAGACGAAATGTGTGATAGCCACGGTAGGAAACACATTTGGTGCCAATGGCGATATCGAAGCCCTTTGTGCCAACGTCGACAAGGAAAGCCGTCACCCGCTTGCGTGGGCCGCGTGGAGTTTCATCAACACCCGTTTGGGCAAAGACAATAGCGAAGTCAGGCATAACTGGGCCTGAGATAAAATGCTTAGAGCCATTCAAGATCCAATCTTGACCATCTTGTCTGGCATTGGACTTCATAGACATGATGTCGGAACCAGCTTCCGGTTCCGTCAAGGCAAAGAGTTCTCTTTTTTCGCCGGAAATACAAGGAAAGAGGTACTTTTCCTTTTGCGCTTCAGTACCGGCTAACAAGATCTCAGTCGGCCGTGCAGCCCAAGCATGGAGCGCATGGCTGGTCTTGCCAAATTCGCGTTCGATGAGCATCTGACCGGAATAATCCAATCCGCCGCCACCGACTTCCTCAGGAAGATTTGCCGCAAAGAGTCCGATTTCCTTGGACTTCTCTTCTATTTGGCGGCCAATCTCTACTGGTACTTCACCGAGCTGGTCAACCAACGCTTCATGAGGCATGATCTCTTCTTCGACGAAGCGCTTTGTTGTTTCCATTAGAAGCTGGTTTTCGTGAGACAGTTCCATAACTAGGCGTCCGCGCCACGAAGCTTCAACTTGTTGCGCGCTTCTTGCGGCGTCAAAACTCTGGCACCCATGCGGGTAATGATTTCGACGACGCGCTCGACGAGCTGTCCGTTGGTTGCTAACACGCCTCGGTCCAAATAGATGTTGTCTTCAAGGCCTACTCGAACGTTTCCGCCCATAGCGACTGCAGCTGCTGCCATTGGCATCTGCATACGGGAAATACCAAAGCTTGCCCAGGAAGCGCCAGCGGGAAGCTGATCCTTCATGACCTTCATTGTGTCAACGTCCTGGTCTGCGCCCCATGGAATACCCAAGCAAATTTGAAACATGGGCGGCTCGTCAATCAGGCCTTCAGCCACCATCTGTTTGGCAAACCGAATATGGCCCAAATCAAAGACTTCCAACTCTGGTTTGACGCCCCAAGACTGAGTGAGCCTTGCCATCTCGCGCAGGTAAGGCGGGGTTGAAATGTAGATTTCATTACCGTCGCCAAAATTGAGCGTACCGCAGTCCAGGCTGCAAATTTCTGGCATACATTCTTTGACGTGAGCCAATCTTTCTTCTGGCCCAATCATGTCAGTGCCTGGACCAGGCATCGCGGGGTTGTCGTCGCTCGGCGCCCAGTCACCACCCATACCAGCGGTTAGGTTGATGATTACATCAACACCCGAATCTCTGACACGGTCAACGGCCTCCTTGAAGAGTTTCGGATCGCGAGATCCTTTCCCCGTTTCTGGGTCGCGAACGTGAAGGTGGGCTGCTGATGCGCCGGCTTTCGCGGCTTGAATAGCGGCTTCAGCGACTTCTTTCGGCGTGACGGGTACGTGTGGACTTCTTCCTGTGGTGTCTCCCGCTCCGGTGACAGCACAAGTAACAACGACATCAAAATTCATTGGTAAATCTCCCTGATCATTGGAGAAATCATTAGACAAACAAGTTGGTTGGTTTATCGATAAATCGTCAATTTATTTTGTTTTTACGCCAGAGATAAAAATTGACTACTATTGCTGGAACCGAGAATCGGAAGTTTCATCCTGTGAGTAAGAGTCCTGTTCACGCCTGCTTTATTGTCATTCCTCGGTTCAATATGCTGACCGTTACGGGTCTCATTGAGCCTTTACGGGTAGCCAACTACTTGTTGTCCGAAGAGCTCTATTCTTGGGACTATAGATCTCCCCAAGGTGACCATGTGGTGGCCAGCAACGGTATGGCTCTGGATTGTCTCGATCTGGAAGGCGACGAAACCCCTACGCCGGATCTGATTTTTGTTTGTGGCAGTTGGGGTGCGGAGCATTTCAAAAACACAAAGCTAACCAACTGGTTGCGCAAGGAGGAACGCCGTGGTGCAGAGCTGGTCGGTGTAGAGATGGGCGTTTACCTGTTGGCGAGAGCAGGGCTGCTGAAGGGCAAAACTATCACGACGCATTGGTCATTGAAAGCTGGGCTAGAAGAAGAGTTTCCGGATATTGATGTAAGGGAACAGCTTTATACTTGGGACGGCAAGATCTACTCTGTTGCTGGAGGGTCTGCCTCCATTGATTTTGCAACCCAACTGGTTGCGAAGCATCATGGAGAGGGAATAGCCTCGGAGATTTCAAACCAGCTGCTGCACAACACGAACCGACCAGCGACAGCTTCCCAGAGGCTAGCCGTAACCGAAGTAGCGCGGGAAATTCATCCTTTGGTCAAGCAGGCCTTGGCTTTAATTGAATCTTCCATGGAAGAACCCATGTCAGTACCGGCGCTTTGTTCTTCGCTGAGTGCCTCTCAACGCAATCTAGAGCGGCTCTTCAAGCGGGAAGTTGGCTGTTCTCTTGTTCAATACAGCCGTCTTGTACGCCTGCAATATGCGCGGGTGCTTTTGTCATCGACAAGACTTTCCATAAGGGAAGTCTCTGTAGCCTGTGGTTTCAATTCGCTGCCCTATTTTTCACAATCATTCCTAAAATGCTTCGGACGAAAACCAAGCCAATATCGGCAAGCCTGGCCAGAAGATGATCCCGCCCCTTCCTGGCCTGGCACGCTCTATTCTTTTGTGCAAAAAAGCCAAAAGGGCAAATTGAATCAAATCACAATGCTCCCTTAGCCAGCTTGACTAAGCTAAAACGAACAGGCGCATTTCCAACAACAGAGCAAACTACTAGCGGTTTGATTTAGATAATCGAAACAACTTCTTGAAATAGATAGATGCAGTTGTCCATATCTTGGAAAACTTGGTGGCTTCAGATGTATAAGTTTCAACTCTCCCGCCGTTTTCGCGTTCGATTAACTGCATTCTAGGAGGAGGTTTTTTCCACATTCCTCTAAGTGCAAAAAAGTCTGGATTATTGCTGAAACCGAAAGCAATTAGGTCCTTTGTTATGTGATAACTCACAAATTCATCTCGAGAGACATACCTCAATTGTTGGGAAGATTCAGAGTTCAAAATCTCTATCCAATTCATTTTGTCTTCGATCGTGATAGACCGATGTCTATCATCAACTGATAGAACCGTTTCTTTCAATGCGTTTGCGGCGAGTAACTCTACAAGCGGAACACCACTATCTTCAAAAGAAGCTTCCTCTGTTGAGTCCAACAATCCAGCCACAAAACCATTCAATGAAACGCCTTTTGCACCGATTTCAAAATTACCCTGATTTTCTATGAGAAAGATAGTGATATCACCATCAATCTTTAAATCTAGATATGGAAGAAAATGGTCCTGTGCAGACAATGGCCCATAGATACTCTTGGAATGCGAAAAAGGATTGTTTGTTTCTGCCAACTTACCGAACAGAAAGTAGAACTCTTTAAGTACAGGATTTTCTATTGCTGAAACAGCGGATTTGGATAGTTGAAACTCTTTGGGATCAGTCTCATACCAGTCAGCCAAAAAACTTTGTAGCTGTTTGAAATCCATACTAGAAGCTTATTCCCTAGCCGCTCGTACAGCCTTCAATACACCAACGATGGCGCGGTCGCGTTCTGCTGCCATGTCTTCGAAATGGCGATCTCCTGCTATTTCATTACAGCCTTCAACCATGCGGTCTCTGAGTTCCTGAGTGAGTTCCGGTGCCTCCAACCGTGTCCAAGGCAATTTTAGGGCTGGTCCGAATTGATCAAGGTTGGTTGCCATGCCACCTTCCCCACAAGCGACGTGGAAAGCCATGCACTGGCCTTGAAAAGCCATACGCGGTGCAGGGCCGTTGATGAGCGCTATGTCGATGTCTTCAGGAGTTGCTTCGCCGTTGGCCACCATATGAAGAGCTTCTCGCCACAGCGCCTCTTGCAGGCGGGTTGCAATGAAACCCGGAATTTCTTTTTTCAGTACGAGCGGCGCTTTACCTGCGATCTGATAGAATTCTTTGGCCCAAGCGACAGCCTCTGATTCGGTTTTCTCTCCTCCAACAATCTCAACCAAAGGCAGGAGATAAGGAGGATTGAACGGGTGCCCGACGAGCGTGCGATCAGCTGTTTTACATTCGGCTTGAATCTCAGTCATTGGCAGACCGGACGTGCTGGAAGAAATCACGACGTCTTCGGCAACCAACTCGCTGAGCTGTTTGTAAAGGGCTTGCTTAAGATCGAGCCGTTCCGGTGCCGATTCCTGAACGAACTCTGCGCCTTGCATCACGAGCGCTAGATCATCGGAGAGCACTAATCGATCCCGTGATGCGCCTTCGACTAACCCGAGCTCTTCTAGGTTGCTCCAGGCGGTATCAAGAATTTTGCGGAAAACGACTTCTTCATCCATTGAATGGATATAGGATCGCACGTCATAACCACGGGCTAGAAAATGAGCAGCCCATCCGGCTCCGATCGGGCCTGCACCGATGGTTGCTACTGTTTGGACGTCAGAAGGATTAGGTCTCGCCATCATTAACGCCCCTTAAAAACTGGGTCGCGTTTTTCGACAAAAGCACGAACGCCTTCTTCAGCATCTTCAGACTTCAGCATGGCATGATAGACCGGTAGATCTCCGTTGCGCATTGTTGCGAAGGCCTGCTCCAACGGCACCGCCTCGATTGAACGAAGAACTTCTTTGACGGATTGCATTGCCAGCGGGGCTGCTTTTGACATTTGCTCTGCCCATTCCCTGGCCGCGTCCATCAGTTGATCATAAGGGACAACACGGTTAACCAAGCCATAGCGCGCGGCTTCTTCCGCTCCCATACGACGACCAAGATAAAGCATCTCAACAGCTATGTTGTAAGGAATGCGACGCGGCAGGCGTTGTAAAGCACCTGCATCCGGCACCATGCCCAAGGGCATCTCTGGTAGGGCAAATTCCACATGGTCAGCCGCAATCAACAGATCACAGGACATAGCAAGTTCGAAACCACCACCGACAACCAAACCGTTCAAGGCTGCTATCACCGGCTTGTTGAGGTTCCAGTTCTCAGTCAGACCAGCAAAGCCACCGTCACCGTATTCATCCGTATCCCACCAGTTGTCCAATTGGGTTTCGCCAGAATTGAGTGCCTTGAGATCCCAACCAGCGGAGAAAATTTTGTCACCGGAAGCTGTCAGTATGCCAACTCTTAGCTCCGGATCGTCCCTGAGCTCTGCAAAGGCCTCGCCCAGCTGTCGGCTCATTTCAAAGTCGATGGCATTAACTTTGGGTTTATTTAGACAAACTTCCAACACATGAACGTGACGCTGGACTTCGACATAATTGGACATTTGACTGCACTCCTAAAAAAATTCCAAATTCGTCTTTACAGAAATCATGACGGGAAGCCAGCGCTATTATCGGAAAAACAAACTGATCAAGCCTTGAACTGTTTTCAAAAAAACGCAAAGGTCGAAAAGAGTTAATTGAGCCAATGAAGGAAAAAAGATGGCCGGTTACAGCCAAGCAAAACGTTTCGCTGCAGAGTTTATGGGCACCGCATTCCTGTTGGCTACCGTCGTCGGTTCAGGGATAATGGCCGAGACGTTGGCTGGCGGAAATGTTGCGATAGCTTTGCTCGGAAACACCCTTCCGACTGGGGCAATCCTTGTCGTGCTGATTACTATGTTAGGACCTATTTCTGGTGCTCATTTTAACCCAGCTGTGACGCTTGTCTTCGCACTGAAAAAAGAAATTACCGTTCTAACGGCTGGGGTTTATGTGATCGTCCAAATTCTAGGAGGTATTCTGGGTGTTATAGTTGCCCACGCAATGTTTGCTCAGGAAATCATTCAAAGCTCAACAAAACTAAGAACAGGTCCGGATCAATGGTTGGCCGAAGCAGTAGCCACTTTTGGGTTGGTGCTCACGATTCTGGCGGTTGTTAAGTTCAGAGAGCATGCAGTTGCTTGGTCAGTTGGTCTCTACATCACGGCCGCTTACTGGTTTACAGCCAGTACTTCTTTCGCAAATCCTGCTGTCACCATTGCACGTTCTTTCAGCGATACCTTCGCAGGCATTGCGCCCTCGTCCGTGTTGGCTTTTATCCTCGCCCAGCTCGCCGCAGTCGTATTAGCTTGGGCCCTTTGTCTTTGGTTGTTGAATGATGATTGAACAGGGCAAAATTAGTGACCAGTAAACTCCCAAACAGTGCACCTGTTGTCATTATTGGTGGCGGTATATGCGGGGTTTCAACTCTCTATCACTTGGCTAAACGTGGTGTTAACGCTGTCTTGTTGGAGCGTCGCAAGATCGCCAGCGGCACAACTTGGCACGCGGCTGGCATTGTTGGTCAGTTACGAGATTCGTCTTCACAAACTGAGCTAGGTAAATATACGGCGCGGTTGTTTCGTGATCTCGAAGAAGAAACTGGTCAAGCGACAGGGTACAAGCAAAACGGCACCATCAATGTCGCTTTATCTCATGTCCGGCAAGAGCAGCTATTGCGAACACATGATCATGCTGCGCGGATGGACGTTGAGAGTTTTATTCTGCCACCAGCAGAGCTCGCCGAAAAGTGGCCGTGGATACTAACGGACGATATTAAATCAGCTTTGTATGTGCCTTCGAACGGTCAAGTTAATCCTTTGGATGTTACAACGGCTTTGTCCAAAGGTGCCCGCGCACAGGGTGGACTTCTGTTCGAACACACAACCGTCACTAGTCTCGTTGTTCGCGATGGAAAAGTTTCGGGGGTTGAGACCGACCAAGGCACGATTGCGACTGATAAAGTTTTGCTGGCCGGTGGAATGTGGAGCCACTTGTTTGCCAAGGCCCACGGCGTAACAGTTCCTCTTCACGCCTGTGAGCATTATTACATCGTCACCGAGCCCATGGCGGATCTGCCTTCTGACCAACCAATCCTGAACATTTCCGAAGAAAGAACATATTGGAAAGAGGATGCCGGTAAACTGCTGATCGGTGGCTTTGAGGCACAAGGTAAAGCCTGGGCCAAAGATGGCATACCGTCGAGCTTTGAGTTTGATGAACTGCCTTTCGACATGGAACAAGCGGAACCCGAGCTCGAGCTTATGTTTGCGCGCATGCCTGCCTTGAGCGGCATGGGTATTCAAACATTCTTTTGTGGGCCAGAAAGTTTTACACCGGACGGGCGACCTTACATGGGGCCAGCACCAGAGTTGGAAGGTTTGTTTCTTGCTACGGGCATGAACTCGAATGGAATTCTCAATTCTGGTGGCGTTGGTCTTACTTTGGCTGAATGGTTAATTGATGGTGCTCCTTCTCGCTCTATGTCGCCTCTATTGGCATCACGAGCCCATCCTTTCCAGGCCAATACGGCCTACAATCAAGAGAGAGCCGCTGAGTCAGTTGGCTTCCACTATGGTCTTCATTGGCTAGGTCATCAGGTCCTCTCAGCCCGTGGCGTGCGTCGCGTCCCTTTGCACGATCAGCTAACGAAAGCAGGTGCTGCTTTCGCATAGCGTATCGGTTGGGAAATACCGATGTTCTTTAATTCCAAAGGTGGCGGTTGGCCAGAACGGGCGTCAATCGGTTGGCAGGATTGGTCTCCTCAAGTACGAGATGAGTGTCTCGCAGCACGCGATGACGCTGTGTTGCTCGATCAATCCATGTGAGACCTCAGCATAACTAGAGGATTCCCATAGGCTGGAATATTTGGTAACTTTTGTCATGCAGAAACCTTTCGTCAGCCAACCCGAACTTTTTGTGACCACCAGCGATCTTGATCATCCAGCACTTCATGCGCTTGA